>CAXTWP010000029.1:0-5632 GCA_964247945.1 uncultured Acidobacteriaceae bacterium
ACCTGGCAGAGGAGCTCCGCCGGAGTGGCGGACGGTAGCGGCAGTGGCTTGCGCTTCTGTAGGAGCGCCGGAGAGTGCGCGGCGTTGCGATCGCCAGTCGGGGCGGCGGGCCGAAGCTGTGGCGGATCTGACATGGCTCATGGCGTCTATCGGCTGATAGGTCGTTCTCGATGAGCCGGAACGCTCCGTTTAGCGTGTGGAAGGTGTGGGAATTAGATTATGGGGTGAAGTCGCGGAGGTCGGCTACGGTCTTGGCGTCGAGATGGGTGAGGAGCGCGACGACCAGGTCAACGAGCTGGTCGAAGTCCTGGCGGTTGAGGATGCCGTTGTGGGCGTGGGTGTAGCGGATGGGCGCAATAAGATTGACGGTAGGGGTGCCACCGTTGGTGGTCTGGATCTCGGCGGAGTCGTCGCCATAGCCCTGGACGAGGTCGCTCTGCAGCGGAATGCCCTTGGCGCGCGCCGCGTCGCGGATCAGCGCGACGAGCTTGCGGTTGGGCAGCGCGCTCGAATCGTAGAGGAAGATGCCGGGGCCACCGCCAAGCTTGGCCTGGGTTTCCTCAGGGTGGCCGGCGAAGGTGTCGCCGGCGATGCCGCCCTCAATGGCGATGCCGACGTCGGGCTTGACGGTGACGGCGGCGGCGCGCGCTCCGCGGAGGCCGACTTCTTCCTGCGTGGTGGCGACGAAGAAGAGCTGGTTTGCGTGAGGGAGCTTGGCGGTCCGGCGCATGGCCTCGACCAGGACGGCGCAACCGACGCGGTCGTCCCAACCCTTGGCGAGGTAGTTCTGGGTGCTGTTGAGGACCGTAAAGGGCGAGTCGGGCACGACCGGATCGCCGGGGGTGATGCCCATCGCGGCGGCTTCCGCTGCGGTCTTCGCGCCGATGTCGAGGTACATCTGGTCGCGGGAGGGAACCCGGGTGCGCTCCTCGGCGGGCACGACGTGGATATCGCGGATGCCGGTGACCGCATGGACCGGTCCTTTGGAGCCTATAATGACCCAGCGCTGGTCGACGAGGGCCTGGTCGAGCCAGCCGCCGAGCATCTGCATGGTAAGGAAGCCATTGGGGGTGATGCGCCGGACCATGCCGCCGAGCTCGTCCATGTGGGCGTCGATCATGATGCGCGGGCCAGCGCTGCCCTGCTGGGCGATCACGGAGCCGAGGCCGTCGTAGCGAAGCGGCTCGGCGGCAAGGGGCTTCATCTCGCCGACCATGAGGGCGCGGACGGGCTCTTCGAAGCCGGGCGGCCCCGGGGCGTCGGCAAGGTGCTGGAGGAGGGTCTCGGTGCGGTCGGGAGCTTGCGCGAAGGCGGTCGCGCACAGAAAAGCGCAGAGGAGAAACTTCGAAAATGGCATGGCCGCAGCATAGCATCCACATCGCAGAGGCAAGCAAAGCCTGCCTCTAAACTAAAGGAGTATGGCGGAAGACTTCGCACAAACGCTGAAGGCGCAGGTCGACATCGTGAAGGTGATCGGCGAGTATGTGCGCCTGAAGAAGACGGGCGCACAGAACTATACCGGTCTGTGCCCGTTCCACAAGGAGAAGAGCCCATCGTTCTCGGTGAATGCGGCGCGGGGGTTCTTTTACTGCTTTGGCTGCCAGGAGAAGGGCGATGTCTTCACCTTTGTGATGAAGCTTGAGAACGTGAGCTTCCCGGAGGCGGTGCGGTCGGTCGCGGGCAAAGTGGGCGTCCCGATGCCGAAGCGGGAGTTCGGCTCGGCGGAGGAGGCGCGCGAGGCGGGGCTGCGCGGCAAGCTGATCGAGATCCACGAGGCGGCCACGCAGTACTTCGAGGAGCGGTTGAAATCCCCCGGGGCGGCCCAGGCTCGGGAGTACCTGACAGGCCGCGGCCTGACCGCAGAGGCCATTGCCAAGTTCCGCATCGGCTATGCGCCTGACGACTATAACCATATGCGCGAGTGGCTGCGCGGGGACTTCGCTGATGACGTGCTGCGTGCGAGCGGGCTGTTTTCCTGGAAGGAGCAGGCGGCCGGGCCGCTACAGACGGGGCTTCGGAAGATAACATCCGCGATTGCGAACGGGCTGTTCTCCTCGAATGAGCAGGCTGACGGGTCGGGTGGGCCGATGTATGCGCGGTTTCGCAAGAGGATTACTTTCCCTATTACAAACGAGCAGGGCAAGGTCATCGCCTTTACGGCACGCGCCTTGGATTCCGATGAGAAGTCCGGGCCAAAGTATATGAACTCGCCGGAGACGCCGCTCTACTCGAAGGGGCACGTGCTCTTCACCCTGGACAAGGCCAAGGCCGATATGCGTACGCTCGACTTCGCTCTGCTGGTCGAGGGCCAGATGGACTGCATCTCGGTCTATATGGCCGGGATTCGGAACGTCATGGCCACCTCCGGGACGGCGTTTACCGAGCTGCAGGCACGGCTGCTGGGGCGATTCACCAAGCAGGTGATCGTGAACTTCGACCCGGATACGGCGGGTGCCGCGGCGGCGGAGAAGTCCATCGCACTGCTCACGGAAGAGGAGTTGAACGTGAAGGTCGTCGCGCTCGAAGGAGGTTTAGACCCGGACCGCTACATCCGCGAGCAGGGGGTGCAGGCGTACATGGCGGCGCTGCGGGGGGCGCAGCGGCACTCGGACTACCTGATTGAGCGGGCGCGGACGCAGTTCGGCACACGGACGCCGGAGGCCAAGGTGAAGTGCATGAACTTCCTGTTGCCGCACATCCGGCGGATGCCCAACCGCATCCATCGCGACGAGTTCGCGGCGGACGCGGCGCAGAAGCTCGGGATCGACTCAGCCGTGATGCGGGCGGAGCTGAAGCAGGCGGCGGCGACGCGGAAGGAGAGCGTCCGCGCGCACACGGTCGAGCCGGCCAGCGAGATGGAGCGGGTGTTGCTGCGGGCGTTGGTGTTGCCGATGGGCGACGCGGCGCGGGAGTTGGCGGCGGAGCAAATCGTTGAGCATCCCGAGTGGGTCGACGGGCTGCCGGGGGGCGCCTTGCTGGAGGCGCTGGCGCACGGCGGGGCAGCGGGCAATCCGCTGGACGCCGCTCCCGATGAAGAAAGCCGGGTGATGCTGGCGCAGGTGCTGTTGCAAGCGGAGGACGCGCCTGAGAACGGGAGTATGGTAGCGCAGGTAACGGGGGCGCTGCAGACGCTCGAACGGCGGCAGTTGGAGCGGCGGCAGCGGGAGTTGCGCACGCTGATCGCGGAGGCGGACCGGCGGGGGGATGGCGCGATGCTGGGTCAGTTGACAGGGGAGAAGATGCGAGTCGACCGGGCGCTGCGGGAGCTCTAGCTGGACTCAGGCCTCCGCGGAGAAGCAGATTCCCTTCGGGAATGATAAGTAAGGGAAGGCAAAGGGCGACAGCAACGGCAAGTGCGTTATCGCCGTACACAAAGGATTGAACCGTGTAGCGCGGTAGAATCGAGGCGGAGGGTACGCTTACCTTTTGGGAGAAGAGGCCCTAGCGGATGGCTGGCTTCACGCGCATTCTCAAAAACCTGGGTGCCATGTTTACGGGGCGATTGCTGATGGTGGTGCAGCAGATCGTGATGCCGCCGGTGTTCATCGCGCGGTACTCGACAGCGGGCTTCGGCGAGTGGGGAGTGCTTTCGGGCGCGGTGGCGGCGCTGGGAATGCTAAATTTCGGCGTTCAGACGTACATGAATCAGGATTTAGCTGTGCGGTATAGCCGGGGCGACACGGAGGGCTACCAGATCCGGCAGTCGACCGCGCTGCGGCTCCTTCTTGGGATCATACTCGGGGCGATGGCTGTTTGCCTGGTCGTGTTTTTTCTGCCGCTCGACCGGTGGCTGCGGCTGGACTTTGGGCGTCATGCGGTGCAGTTGACGGCATATCTGCTGGCCTGTCAGGTACTGCTGAGCATTCTGTACGGCTACCTTACGGGACTGTTTATGGGGGTGGCGCTGGCGCACCGCGGGTCGCACTGGGGCAACTTCCAGACGCTGCTGACGTCGTTGAGCCTGCTGGGGTGCGTGGCGTTGAAGCTGCCGTTTCCGGTGCTGGCCGGGGTGCAGGTGCTGACGATGGTTGTCTCGATCGCGGCCGTGCTGATCGACATCCGGCGGACGGCTCCGGCACTCTTCCCCAGCCTGCGGTATTGGGACGGGGCTGCCATGGCAGCGATCCTGAAGCCGAGCGGGTACTTTGGGCTGATTACGATCACCAGCTTTCTGACCTACCAGGCACCGCTGATCGTGCTGCAGCGGTTTCTGGGACCGGTGGCGGTAGCGGGATTCATTGTGATGCGACTGGTGTTTTCGATGTGCCGGCAGGTGCTGGCGATGTTTACGCAGTCCATGGGCGCGGAGATTACGACGCTCTTCGGGCGGCGAGACTGGCCCGCGCTGGTGCTGCTGTACGACTATTCGGAGCGGTTCATCTTCTTTCTGATTCCGCTGGTGAACACGGGTGTGCTGATGTTGTCCCCGGTGCTGATTACGGTGTGGATGCACAAGAAGGCGGAATTGTTCTCGCCCTATCCGTACATGCTTTCGGCGGCAATCTCCATGGTGATTAGTTTAAAGGAGCACAAGTTTCAGTTTCAATTCTCGACCAACACGCATGAGGAGTTGGCGAAGATCATGTTCTTCAGCTATGTCGCCATGACGGGAATCTCGGTTGCGGTGGTGCCGCTGCTGGGCGTAGTGGGCTTTCTGTGGACGTGGCTGGTCATCGAGGTCTTCCAGATGGTGCTGATTATGCGGCTGAACATCAAGCTGTTTGCGACCATCGATCCGCTGGAGCCGCTGGAGCTGATCTTTCTCCATCGGCTGGTGGCCGTGTGTGTTCCGGCGCTGTTGATTGCGCTGGGCCTCCTGCGGAGGACGACGGCTTTTCATCTGGCCTGGCAGGTGGCGATCGCGGTGGGTTCGGGCGTGGTGGTGGCTGGGGTGGCGTGGCCGCTGTTCCGGGTGCGCGAGGTGCTGCGGTCGGTAAATAGCCAGTTGTCGCGGCGGTTCGCCACACCGGTTCCCGAAAAGGGATAGTTGCGTCCGGCAGCTAAAGAGCCGCCGCCCCAGGTGGACTGACACTCGCATCTTTTCGGGTGTATGCGCGTCTAAACTGATGTGGTATTCTGTGATTCGCTGGGGACGTGTGCCTTCGAATGCCCTGACCCATCTTGAGGTCAACCGGGCTTGCACCGCGGTCCAAACCGCATCTCAATCCCTGACGATCCCGCTACAACCGAGGGAGAGTTCCGCCTGACGCCGAGCGCGTGGCGGGTGCTCCCGTAGAAAAATTTATTGCAGGAGTGCGTTCCCGCCGTGGCCGAAGACATTGATAAGTACGAAGACGACGAAGGTTTAGACAAACTGATTGAAACAGGCAAAGAGAAGGGGTATCTCACCTACGGCGAGGTCAACGACCTCCTGCCCGGCGATATTACCACTCCCGACGACCTTGACGACCTGATGACGACGATCAACACCCAGGGCATCGATGTGCTCTCTGGCGACAAGTTCGGAGCGGACCGCGACAAGTATGAGCCGGAGGCGGGTGAAGAGTCCGACGACGTCGAGCTCGATCTCTCGCCCGGGACGCTGGAGAAGACGAACGATCCCGTCCGGATGTATCTGCGCGAGATGGGCACCGTTCCCCTGCTCACGCGCGAGGGCGAGGTTGAGATTGCC
>CAXTWP010000029.1:5642-9852 GCA_964247945.1 uncultured Acidobacteriaceae bacterium
CAACCGGATCGAACGGGGACAACTGCGGGTGATGAAGGCGATCTCGCGTTCGCCCATTGTGATTCGGGAGATTGTGGGCCTGGGCGAGGACCTGCGCCGCGGCGTCCGCAACATCAAGGAAGTGGTTACCTTCGACGAGGAGGAGCTGACCGAGGAGATTTTGCAATCGCGCGTGCGCGCGACCGTGAGCCGCATCGACGTGATCGTCAAACACCAGAAGAAGCTGCACATTCTTGAAGAGAAATGCGAGAACCCGCAAGGCAAGGACGCTAAAGCTAAAGCCAGAGACCAGCGCAAGACCCGCTGGCTGATGGGCCGGGAGCACGTCTACATCAACCGCGTCATCCGCGAACTGAAGTACACCAACGCCGAGAAGAAGCGTCTGCTGGACAAGGTCAACAAGACCGTTGACGCCATGAGAACGCTGGAGCGCCAGATCAAAGCGTTGGAAGCGAAGTTCGAGGCTTCGAAGAGCGAGGAGCTGCGCAAGGAGTACAAGCGGCAGCAGAAGAACTGCCGCACGGACCTCGAGCGGGTGGAGATCGACGCCGGTATATCGATCGCCGACCTGAAGCGGACACAGCGCGAGATGATCCAGGGTGACATGGATGCCGAGCGGGCCAAGCGGGAGCTGATCGAGGCCAACCTGCGCCTGGTCGTCTCGATCGCCAAGAAGTACACCAACCGCGGCCTTCAGTTCCTCGACCTGATTCAGGAGGGCAACATCGGCCTGATGAAGGCTGTTGACAAGTTCGAGTATCGGCGCGGGTATAAATTCTCGACCTACGCGACGTGGTGGATTCGGCAGGCCATTACGCGCGCGATTGCGGATCAGGCGCGGACGATCCGCATTCCGGTCCACATGATCGAAACCATCAACAAACTAATTCGCACGTCGCGGCAGCTGGTGCAGGAGCTTGGCCGCGAGGCGTCGTCGGAAGAGATTGCTAAGCGCATGGACATTCCGGTCGCCAAGGTGCGAAAAGTGCTCAAGATCGCCCAGGAGCCGATCTCGCTCGAAACCCCGATCGGCGAAGAGGAAGATTCTCACCTCGGCGACTTCATCGAGGACCGCATGGCCGTCAGCCCGTCGGACGCGGTGATCTCGGTCAACCTAAAGGAGTACACCTCGCAGGTGCTGCGGACGCTGACGCCCAGGGAAGAGCGCGTCATCAAGATGCGCTTCGGGCTTGAGGATGGCTCCGAGCATACGCTCGAAGAGGTCGGCCAGAGCTTTCAGGTCACGCGTGAGCGCATCCGGCAGATTGAAGCCAAGGCGCTGCGGAAGCTGCGTCACCCCAGCCGCAGTCGCAAGCTGAAGGCTTTTGTGGATGGCGTGAAGGAGATGTAAGCAGTTGGCCTGTCTACAGTGGCCCGCGCGTCTGTGCGGGCCATTTTCTTTGCGGGGGTGCCCGGCGCTTACGGCTTCCGCAGAACGTGACGACGCAGCTTTATGGCTGGAAGTTCGACGGCGTACCGGGATAGCAAGCAGATGGCGACGGTCAGGGCAAGAACGCTCCCAAAGCGCAGCACGAGGAGAGCTGTGGCCGCAGCGTTCGGCGGTCCGAAAAGATGGTCATAGAGCCTCAGGACGTAAAGGTGCGACATATAGAGGCAATAGCTGATTGCGCCGAAGAAGGTGAGGGCTGACGACCGGAGCAACCAGAGGGCCGGCGATCCTGAATTTCGGACCGCCATACGGATAAGGCTATAGGACACTGTGCTGACCGCAAGGACCTGAAGAGCTTCC
This sequence comes from uncultured Acidobacteriaceae bacterium, assembly GCA_964247945.1. Classification (GTDB taxonomy): domain Bacteria; phylum Acidobacteriota; class Terriglobia; order Terriglobales; family Acidobacteriaceae; genus Edaphobacter. Next base: position 7,393 of record CAXTWP010000029.1, read on the forward strand.
ACGAAAGGCAGAAAGCGGCCGGTCAGTGGGTAGTAAAAGGTTAGCAGCAGAACGATGAATGACGCTGAACCGAAAAAAACTCCAAAGTTCGCGGACGTGCGGGAGTTGGGAACAAGCCGCCGGCCGGCGAGTACAGCGCCAAGGGCGAGTCCGTCGCAATGGAAGAAGGTGTAGCGGAAATTATGGTGGCCCGTGGCGGCCGCACCGAGGCGAAGTACAAGACATCCACCGACGATGGCCAAGGCGAGTTGCTGGAGTCTCTCGATCGGGAGGCGTTTTGCGAACTGCGGCCAGATCGTATAAAACTGCTCTTCAATAGCAAGCGTCCAGAACGGCCCGTCCGCCACCACGTGGAAGGCGGGTGCGAAGTTTGCAATGAACAGCGCGGAAAGGATTGTGTACGGCCTGCTGGCCGGGAGCAAGGCAGCGAGACATGCCAGCGAGACTGCGTACAGCGGAAAGATGCGCAGCGCGCGCTTCCAGTAGAAATTCCAGTAGAAATGCGGCTGATCTCTCTCTGTCAAGATTATGGACGTAATGAGAAAGCCCGAAAGCACGAAAAACAAGTCGACGCCGAAGGCCCCAGCGCGGCTGATCCGCGAGAACAAGAGCAGGACGGCACCGCCTCGCTCCGGATAAGCGATGGAGGCAAAGAGCACGTGATGACAGAAGACCGCAAGGGCCGCAATGCCGCGGAGACCGTCGAGCTCCCGCACATGATGAAGTTTGGAGCTAACGGCATGGGGACTGGAGACGGACGTGTTCACGGGCTTCAGTAAAGATATCGCATGGTCGACTTGAGCAATAAAGCTATAAGCGCAAAAGGCCCGGAAGTCTCGATGACTGACCGGGCCTTTTGCTGGGGAGGGTACTGCTTCTCAATTGATTACATGCTGGTGTTGTGCTGAACCGCGGCATTATAGCCGGCGGCGAAGCTGGAACGGTACTCATCGCGCGCGGCACCCTTGACTGGCGGGTGAACGTAGAGGTGAGAGACCTTCGGGTCGATCGGACGCTTGGCGGCGCGGTCAAGCTGTGCAGCCTGGATGCCGTCACGGTAGCCCTGCTGGGCCTGCTCGGTGCCGGCGGGCGGGGTGTTCCAGTCCTGCGTCTGCGACGCGGTCTGGGTGGAGTTGCTGTTCTGGGTCTGTGCCACTGCGGCGGAGCCGCTCATCATGACGACTGCAAGTGCGGGAACTGCGAAACGAATCAGATTCTTCATAACTTCCTCTTTGCTTAAGGCACGAGATCACCTTAAGGCCAAACGGAAGATAGCACCGGCGAGGGACAATTGGCAAGTTTACATGAAGCGCCTGTGAATGCAAGCTACATATTTGTATGGCCGCCGCGCATCTCCTCGTTGAACGAAGGCTTAATAGAAGTTAAGGCAAGGACTAACTCACTGTCGTATTTTGGTTTAAGCGCCATCAGGGCGTCCGTGGGGGCGGCGTACTCTCCGTCAGTGGCGACAATCAGCTTGTTGACGGAGAGAGCATCGAAGGAGTCTTTCAGGTCGGCGAGGGTGGCATTGAGGTATTGCGCGTCGCGCGGGTCGAGCAGCCAGACCGGCGCGCCGTCGCCAAGAACCCCTGAGAGCCAGAAGGTTTTGGCCTGAAGAAAAGCACGGCGAACCTGCTCTGTTGTGTCGTTGAAGATGAATTTGTTCTGCTTGGCGCTGTAATAGCGCGTCGTGACGGGTACGGGCTGACGGTTGCCGCTCTTGACCAGTTCAAGCTGGCCCTGATCCATCGTTTTGCGCACGGCGTTATAGATGAAGCCCTCGGCGAAAGGCTGCTCGGGCGCGAGTACGACCTCACGAAAGGTAAGGGTCATGGCGGCGGCGATTTTGGCGTGGAGCACGCTGGGTTCGCCCGTCTCCAGGCGAACTTCGCCGTGCACCAACGACGTGTCGGCACCGGACGTGGAATGGTGAAAGGGCCATTCAAACCGGCCGAAGCTTAATGGGAAGCCGTGGAGGGTAAGGAAAACCTCCGGACGCGGGTTGCGCAGGCGCTTGGCTATCTCGGACAGGTAAAGATGCATCTGGGTGTGGAACTCCGGTCGGCCAAGATCGAAGGCGTCGCTCAGCTCCAGTAGCTGTGTGTTGCCGGCGTGGGTAGGAAAGCCGAGGGTGAAGCGTGTGGTGGGACTGCCGGAGAAGTCGGCGGAGGCGGTTGCCGCCTCGACGGCGAGGCCGGCGCGTTGAGCGGCGTCTTCGACCTGCGCGGCGAGAGTGGTGGGGGTGGTACTCATAGGTCTCTGGTCCTTTTTAGTGGCTGGGAAGTATTTTACGGGTTTCAGCGGCTGAGTCTCTGGGATGATGGAAGGATGAGCGATTTGGCGATGCTGCCAACTGAAGCCCGGAATCCGCGGACGGAGCACATCGGCGACGTAACTACGCTGGAGATGCTGCGACTGTTGAACGATGAGGATGCCACGGTCGCCGCCGCCGTAACGGTC
>CAXTWP010000029.1:9862-14091 GCA_964247945.1 uncultured Acidobacteriaceae bacterium
CGGTCGAGCTGCCCCAAGTTGCACTGGCGGTCGATGCCATCGCCGACCGGTTCGTTCGTGGCGGCCGACTCTTCTACATCGGAGCGGGAACGAGCGGCCGGCTTGGGGTGCTCGACGCATCGGAGTGTCCGCCGACGTTTGGGGTTCCGCCTGAGCTGTTCCAGGGGATTATTGCCGGAGGTGACGCGGCGCTGCGCCGGTCGGTCGAGGGCGCGGAAGATTCCTTTGCTCAGGGAGCACTGGACCTGGCGGCGCGCGGCTTCGGCAAGGAGGACGCGCTGGTAGGAATCGCGGCAAGCGGCCGGACCCCCTACGTGCTTGGCGCGCTTGAGTACGCGACGGAGCAGGGCGGCGCGACGATTGGGCTGTCGTGCGTACCGGGATCGCCCTTAGCGAGAGCAGCCGAAATCGCCATTACGCCGAACACCGGTGCGGAGGCCATCACAGGAAGCACACGGCTCAAGGCGGGCGCAGCGACCAAGATGGTGCTGAATATGCTCTCAACCGGAGTCATGGTGCGGCGTGGGGCTGTCCACGGGAACCTGATGGTTAATGTGCAGTTGACGAACGAGCAGCTGCGCGACCGGGGGCGACGGATCGTGATGGCGGCCACCGGGTGCGACGAGGAAACGGCGGGTCGGTTGTTACAGGAGAGTGGGGATGTAAAGACGGCCGTTGCAAGGGCTTCGGTTACGGTCAGCCAAAGGTAGAAGCTCGAGGGTCTTTATGCTTTCGTTGCGCCCCACCGCCTAAACTTACTCGATGGACGAATGTGTCATTCGGACTGCCACGGCTGCCGACATTCCGGCGATTACTTCCATCTATGACTACTTCGTTCGCGGCAGCACGGCAACCTTCGAGCTTACCTCTCCCGACATCGCCGAGATGCAACACCGCCGGCTCGCTGTGCTCGACCGCGGGCTGCCTTATCTTGTCGCGGAGTTGGAAGGCTACATCGTCGGCTACTCCTACGCCACGCAGTTTCGTCCGCGCGAAGGCTATCGCTTTACTGTCGAAGACTCGATCTACGTCCGCGCGGACTGCATCGGGTATGGCGTGGGCAAACGCCTTCTCAGCGACCTGATCGGTGCGTGCCGGACTGCTGGATGCCATCGCATGGTTGCCTGCATCTGCGGCGAGAATCCCGTGTCCGTAAGCCTGCATCATTCGCTGGGATTCCAGACGCTGGGCTGCATCCCCGAGGCCGGCTACAAATTCGAGCAATGGCTCGATATGTCCATGATGGTGCGCACCTTATAGGCGGTGGATCGGCTAAGCGGCCGACGCAGCCACCGTTTGCGCCATGCCCCGCCATCGCCTTAGTATCGCCCTAAGTGGATAAAGTGAAAGTAACCTTGAAATCGAAAGTACCGTCGGCTTCTGACGCCGAGCGCCTCGTCTCGGCCGGCCGCGCCGACGAGGATACGCTCTTCGAACTCAAGCTGCGTCCGCACCGACTCGCCGAGTTTATCGGTCAAAGCAAGGCGAAGGAGCAGCTCGCCATCGCCCTCCAAGCCGCGAAGTCGCGCGGTGAGGCGCTCGACCACGTTCTCCTCTTCGGGCCGCCCGGACTCGGCAAAACTACGCTGGCCACAATCATCGCGAACGAGCTAGAGGTGGGGTATCAGCAGACCTCGGGTCCCGCGCTCCAGATCCAAGGCGACCTTACCGCCATCCTGACCAATCTCCGAGAGCGGCAAGTCCTTTTTCTCGACGAGATTCATCGGCTGCAGCCCGTCCTTGAAGAAAAGCTCTACACCGCGCTTGAAGACTACAAGCTCGACATCATCATCGGCCAAGGGCCTTCCGCGCGCACCCATGTGATGGAGATCCGGCCCTTCACCTTTGTGGCCGCAACCACGCGTCCGGGGCTGCTCTCGAGTCCTCTGCGCAGCCGCTTCGGTATCCTGCTTCGGCTGGAGTTCTACACCGACGACGAATTGCGCTTCGTCGTCACTCGCTCAGCCGAAGTACTCGGCGTTCCCATCGATCAGGACGGCGCGGCCGAGATCGCCATGCGCTCCCGCGGCACGCCGCGCATCGCCAATCGGCTGCTCCGCCGCGTACGGGATTACGCGGAAGTGCGCGCTCAGGGCCGTATCGACCGGCCCACCGCGCAAGCAGCCCTGGCCATGCTGGAAGTGGACGCGCATGGCTTCGACGAACTCGACCGCCGCCTGCTGCGCACCATCATCGAGAAGTACGATGGAGGACCGGTGGGCCTGAACACCTTGGCGGCGGCTCTGGCCGAGGAGCAGGACGCCCTCGAAGAGGTCTACGAGCCCTTCCTCATCCAGATCGGCTTCCTCGACCGCACTCCCCGCGGTCGCATCGCCACTCGTCTCGCCTACGAACACCTGGGCATCGAGATGCCGCGCAAGCTCAGCCTTTTTTGAGCGCCGGGCGACGCGCAATACTCGAAGTCTATGCAATAGAAGGCGGAGAGCCGAAGCTCTCCGCCTTCCAGTTTGTCGATCTTGCAGTTAGAAGTTCACCTTGAGTTGGAACTCCGTTGTTCGGGGCGCTCCCTGGTCGAAGGTTCCGGAACCGCGCTGCGTCCGGACTCCGTTCTGTACTGCGGCATCGTTGGGCCCGTTCAGGAAGTTGTTCGCGGTACCCACGATGCCGTTCGCCGTTGCTACGTTGGCCAATGTACCGCTAAGCGGTGTGAAGTTCGACAGATTGGCCAGGTTGTACATGGCCACGGATGGTTCGATACTGAGACCTTCCCGGTACCGGCTTAAGCGGATCGGGTAAGAGACGTTCGCGTCGAACGCGCGAAAAGCGGCATTGTTCAGAGGCGTGGTTGGCGCAAGCGCTATCTGCGGCTGAACGCCGCCCAAGGCTTGCAACTGCTGCAAGGTCAACAAACCAGCGGCAATCAACGCCTGACCTGCCGGTGTGGGCTGTCCGGCATATTGCGAATTGTATCTGCTGATCAGCTGGTTGAGGCCCGTCCCCTTTACCTGATGCATGTAGTAGCCGGGCAGCGTTCCTGGAACGAGGTCGCCGGTCGTCCCGTCTCCCGTCACGTCGGTGCGAAAGATTTCGCCCGGGGCGCCCGAGGTGTTGTCGAGTGTGAGCGACGTGGGAGGAGCGGAGTAGAAGTGGCCGATCACACTCACGCGAAGGCCGTACTTGACACCGACACCGCCGCCGAAACTCAGCTCATTGGTGTGGTCGAGCGGCGAGCGCCCCATGTACTCGTTGGGATTGTCGTAGTCGTAGGGGGGACGATTGAAGAATTGGTCACCCGAGCTAACTCCCGATCCGGAGATAGGGTTAACAATTCTGGAAAGGGAGTACGACGCTTGGAAGTTGCCGCTTAGGATTCCCGGGGCCGGGTGCGAGACTTGCTGCTTGAAGACGATCTGCAAGGCATCGTATCCGGATCGGCCGACAGGAAGGATGAACTGCCCCAAGCCGACGTTGGGGTTGGCTCCCGCAAATGCAGCAGGTGTTGTCTGTTTGTCATATGTGGCTGCATAACCACCGGAGTATTGATTGCCTGAATCGAGTCCGTTGCCGGCGAAGTCAACGATGGTGACGGGCCCGTTTGCAGTGCCCGCACCTCCCGGATGCGACTGACAGCCGACCAAGGCTTGAGCCACCGAGGTTGCGCCGCAGGCGGCCAGTGTCGTTGCAATCGCAGTCTTTGCGGCCGGTACGTTTAGAAAACGAGCCGCGCCAACATGATTCACATCGATCGCTAAGGGAATCTTGATCGTCGCATTGTGCACATAATCAACGGTCAGGATCGTACCTTTAGCAATCTCGCGTTGAACACCGCCATTGAATTGAATTGAGTAGGGTGTCAGGTAAGGACCGGCGTATACACCGGCTGCCTTGAGTCCGCCACCTCCGCCAATGTATGCCGGATTGGTTCCTCCTCCTGACGAGGCGGATTGATATTGGGCTTTGAGTTGATTGATCAACGGCGCAGATTGCGCGATGGACTCACCGCAGATGGTGGAGAGCGGAATGCCGTTAACCGAAGTGACCACTCCTTGCCCGGGAATGACGACCTGGTTGGTTCCGCCGCAGACCGTTGTGTTATTGAAGAAAGGACCATTGCTCTGAATGGCCGCTGTGCGCGCGTTGGTGGTGTTGTTGAAAACATCGCTCTCGTAGAAGATTCCGATGCCTCCGCGAAGGGAGGTCTTGCGGTCTGACGGACTGAAGACGAAGCCGGCTTGAGGACCGAAGTTAGCATAGGGCTGGTGCGTCTG
>CAXTWP010000029.1:14101-16387 GCA_964247945.1 uncultured Acidobacteriaceae bacterium
CGTTTCCCATGAACTGAGCACGCCGCTTACCTCGGTGCGTCTGCTTGCCGAGACCGATCTGATATTGATCGAAGAGCGGGGTGGCGCCAGTACATCCGGTGAACTGGAGCGACGGGTCGACACTCGAGCAGAGCGGAGTTGGCAAGTCTTGATTGGCACGGTCCGTGTCGACGCTCCAGCGCAAACCGGCTACAAAGGTCAGGTACTGGTTGACCTTCCACGAATCAGCCACATAAGCGCCACTGCGCCAATCTTCAGTGCCGCCGCCCGGAAGGCCAAAACCGGGCTTTTCGGTAAAACTACCATTTCCATTGCCCAGAACGAAGTAATTAGGCGAGTACCCGTTGATCGGGTCAGCCGCATTTCCGATCAGGTTGGCCGGTCCGAAAACTGTAAACAACGAGGGTCCGTAAAAAGCTGCGAACCCTCCACCAAGAAGCCGATTCATGCTGACACCAAACTTTAGATTATGAACTCCCTTAGTCCAAGTTCCGTCATAGCGAAGTTGCTTGTCCGACTGAAAGGTGCCCTGAGGAGCAAGAAAATTGGGACCTGCGTAAAAGTTATCCTGCTGATCGAAGAGGGTGACACCCGGTAGAGGATTGTAGATCGAGGTCAAACCCGCCGTACCGTCGCCCAGAAGGTTGTGGAACTTCTCGTAGCCGCCGCGAAAAGAGTGCGTGAAGCGCCCAGTAGTAAAGTCGGCGCCACCCACCAGTGCCGGTACATTGTTGCGCGAGTTGTAAAGCGAGTAGAGATTGCCGAAGTTGGAATCGGCCGAGTTGACCTCATAAGCTCCGCGAACGAAGAAGTGCGTTCCCCTGGGACCGTTGTAATCCACCCGGGCCGTGCTGTAGGTGTCGCGGAAAGGCGAAGGAATAAAGGGGTACTGCGCTTGAATGGCCGCAAAGGTGGGACTGGTGGTGGCCGATCCTTCTTCATCCTGCTTGATGCGCTCGGAATCCGCAAAGAAGAAAAGTTTGTCTTTGATGATCGGGCCGCCGATGTTGCCGCCAAACTGGTTGCGCTGGAACGGCGCGTCGAAACCGCCCGTCGTGTCCGCAAACCCTACCCGATGGTCCTGAAAGTTGTAAAACAGCTGTCCGTGAAAGCTGTTCGTTCCAGACCGGGTGGAGACCAGAACCTGCCCCGTAGAGGTAACCTCGCCCGACACGTCCTGGGTCGAGCGGTTTAGCTGGAACTCGTCGATCGCCCCGGTAGTCACGTTGATGATCGTCGTGCCAACGGTCTCATCCGTAATGTCCTGACCGTCTAACAGGATACGTGTCGTGCGCCCAGAACCACCGCCGACAGAGATAGCGGAGTAACCGGCCTTGGTGGGATCGAACGTTTCTCCACTCTGGAGGATCACTCCCGGCTGAATCTGCGCCACGTCAAGGAAGTTCCTGCCGTTGATAGGCAAAGAGTCGATTTGCTCGCGGGTCATCACGTCCGAAACACTTGCCTGCTCCGTATTGATCTGAAGCGCTCCCGCATTCACCTCGATCGTCTCCGACGACTGACCTACGGTCAGCTTGAAGTTGCCGCTGGTCACGGTCCCGGTGCGGACAACAGTCTTGGTGGAGAGCGTCTGAAAGCCTGCTTGAGCGATCACGACGGTGTAATTGCCGGGATTTAAGGGCCCGATGCTGTAGAACCCGGCCGAGTCGCTCGAAAGCGACTTGGTGAATCCAGTGTCTGTCCCTTTCACCGTAATGGCCGCGTTAGGAACGACCGCCCCGGTGGTGTCGGTGACAGTTCCGGCAATCGAACCGCCGTTGACCGAGATAGCTTGGCCGTAAGCGACAGCGGCGACTGAGCTAAGCAATAGAGCTTCTAGAGCGAAAGAACTCTTCATTCGTGCATCTCCCAAGGGGTGTAAAGCAGACTTATGAAGCTTAATGTCGTGTTCTCGCTCACAGCACTTCAAGCGCCAAATAGGTAAGGCACGCTGCTCTCATCGATTGAGCAGTTTAGCGGTCCACGGAGGCTATCGAGCATTGAGATCTCTTGATATCGGGTCTTAGATATGAAATTTCATACCCCGCCGCCATTCGGCTTTATCAAAGAACAGTTTGGCTCCGCAGAATCTATATAATTAGTAGGGACCACTATGGCCGACGATCTATTCACGCAGGATCCCGCAGACCCGACTCCCCCTTCACCGCAGGACGCCAACAACCTGAGCGCGGATTATGGGCAATCGGATTACAACTTGCCCATCGCCAATGTGACGAGCCTGGTGTATGAGCTGCCGGTGGGGCGGGGCCGGCGCTTCGCCAACAC
>CAXTWP010000030.1:0-4926 GCA_964247945.1 uncultured Acidobacteriaceae bacterium
TCTTCATCCTGTCCCATGGTATCGCCCGCACACCTCATTCTGTTCCATTGCCGCGGCCATGTGGTACGACTCTGCCTTACCACAAAGTGCCGCCGATTCGGAGCTGCACCCTGAAACCTTCCTTCTCCGCTCCACTCGTCGCTTGCCTTTCTGCCGTGCTTTCGCCTTGACCCGCTGTAGGGTTCTGCCTCATCGCAGCAGCAGATCCGCTCTAGCCATCCAACATCGGCCGCCATCTGAACGCCACACCGTGACCCCGAGCCCCATCACGCCCGACCAGCGCAGGCCGCTTCAACCGCGCACTGCCTGGCTGTCACGCGGTCGCTGCCTAGTACCCGCCATCGCCGCCGCTCGCCAGGTTCTCGAAGCGGGTGTAATCGGCCAGATACGCGAGATGTACGCTGCCGGTCGGGCCGTTGCGCTGCTTGGCGATGATGATCTCCGCCTTGCCCTTCAGGTCTTCGTTTTCGCGGTCGTAATACTCCTCGCGGTGGATGAAGCAGACCACATCGGCGTCCTGCTCGATCGAGCCAGACTCGCGCAGGTCGCTCAGCAGCGGCTTCTTGTCGCCGCCGCGCTGCTCGCTGGCGCGAGAAAGCTGCGAAAGCGCAACGACAGGCACCCTCATCTCCTTGGCCAGTGCCTTCAGCCCGCGCGAGATCGCCGAGACCTCCTGCGTGCGGTTCTCGAAGCCTTTGCTATTGGTCGATGCCCCGGTCATCAGCTGCAGGTAGTCGATGACGATCAGGTCGAGCTGGCCCTGCTGCTGCTTCAGCCGCCGCGCCTTGGCCCGCATCTCGGCCAGCGTGATGCCCGGCGTGTCGTCGATGAAGAGCTTCGACTCCATCAGCCGTTCGAGCGCCGCCACCAGCTTTCCGCGGTCGTCGCGCATCAGCATGCCGGTCTGAATCGCCTTCGAGTTGACCAGCGCCTGCGAGGCCAGCATGCGGCGCAGCAGGCTCGCCTTCGACATCTCAAGGGAGAAGACGGCCACCACCTTGCCCCCGCGTACGGCGGCGTTTTCGGCGATGTTGATCGCCCAGGCGGTCTTGCCCATCGAGGGCCGCGCGGCGATGATCGTCAGCTCGGACTCCTGCAGTCCGCTGGTCATGCGATCGAACTCGAGGTAGTGAGTGGCAAGGCCGGTGACCTCGCGGCCTTGTTCGTAGAGCGCGTCGATCGAACCGAATGACTCGCTGACGATCGTCGCAATGTCCGAGAAGCCGTAGGTGATGGCGCTGTCGGCCACCTCCGCCAGCTTCGCCTCCACGTCGCTGAGCACATGGAGTGCGTCCTCAGACTGGTCGGACGCGAGTCCCAGGCCGTTCGAGAAGATGGTCATCAGCTGACGCAGCAGGCTCTTGTCCTTGACGATACGGACATAGTTCTCGATGTTCAGGTTGCGGGGAATGCCCTCGGTCAGGAACGCAAGGTAGGCTGGGCCGCCGATCGAATCGAGCTCCCGCCTGCGGATCAACTCTTCCTGCACCGAGAGCGAGTCTGCTCCGCGGCCGGCCGCCATCAGTTCGAGAACGCAGCGATAGACCCGCTGATGCGAATCAAGCGAGAAGTCCTCGGCGCGCAGCTTTGAAGTCGCATCGTTGATTGCGACGCCGTCCAGGAGCATTGCTCCCAGTACCGCGACCTCGATATGGACCGACGCTGGTACGCCTTCCAATGCGTTGAGTTGAGCCAGCGATGCCATAATGTTTATTCTCAGGTCTTGCAGGTTTGGATACAAGGCTCAGTGCGAAGACGGAAATCCACTATTTACTGCTATTCCCACACTCGTCAGGTATATCCACAGATGAGGGACAAGCTTGATACATACGTTCCGGAATTCGACAAAGAAGAGGCGAGGCAAGCTCGCCGGTGCAACCTATGAGCGACTCACCGATATGCTTATCGATTCCTGTAAGCTCCGAAGAGTGATCCAAAAAGTGCACGCAGTTGACGTAAGCAAGCTAAGAGAGATTGAAGAGATCGTAGTCCGCCCGTCCACCCTGCTCAATACGCCGGTCATACCAACAGTCGACGATCTGCATTGCATGATGGGCGATGAGGAGCAAACGTAGAAACATAGATAATTAATGATGGGCGGGTGCCTGTTTTTCTACCTGCTCCGAGGAGAGATGATCGCCGATGAGCCACAACCTCGACAAGTATGTGCCCGAGTTCGACGAGGAAGAGATGCGCAGCAGGCTGGCCGGTGTCCCGGCGGACCAGCTCACCGACATGCTCGTCTATGCGTACAAAGAGAAGCGCATCATCTCGAAGCTGCTGCACGCGACCATGAACCAACTCAGCCGCATTCAGCACATTGTGGCCGAGCCCTCCATCTTTGCCAACGCACCCGACATCCCCTCCGCCGAAGACCTTCGTCGTATGATGGGCGAAGCCTGACTGTACTTGCATAGGAGTTGAACCCATGGGCGCTGACAAGTCCCTCGCCATCCCGCCCGCCGCGCAACGCGACAAAGGGTCTTTTGAGGTGATGCGCGTCTGGATCGCCGAAAAGGGCCAGCACGTCTCTATTCAGACCGGCGCGTGGGACGATCCCTTTGCCTGGGGCATCGTGCTCGCCGACCTCGCCCGGCACATCGCCCATGCCGACCAGATCCAAACCAAGAAGGCCGATCCCGACGCTTTCCTCGCCCGGCTGATCGAGGGCTTTCAGGCCGAGATCGATGACCCAACCGACGAGCCGGAGGGCGAGGTCACGCAGTAACTAGCGCTTGTAGTCGACGAAAAGCTCCGGGAACTGCGCCTTCAGCGCTGCTGTCTTCGGGACGTCGCAGACCTGGATGTAAGGGTTATCGGGGTTCTTTTCAGCGTAGTCCTGATGGTAGTCCTCGCCGTCGTAGAACGCCTGGAGTGGGACGAGTTGGGTGACGATCTTCCGCGGGAATGCCTTTGCCGTGTCAAGCTGGGCGATATAGGCGGCGGCAATCCTCTGCTGCTCCGGCGTGGTGTAGAAGATGGCGGAACGGTAGGAGGTGCCTACGTCCGGTCCTTGCCGGTTGAGCTGCGTCGGGTCGTGGACGACTGAGAAGAAGATGCGCAGCAGTGTGCCGTAGCTGACTTTGGACGGATCAAAAACCACCTTCACAGCTTCGGCATGGCCGGTCTGTTCACCCGAGACAGCGCCGTAGTTGGCCGTCTCTCTGGTGCCGCCGGAGTAACCGGCGACGGTGTGCGTGACGCCTTTAACGCGCTGGAAAACCGTTTGAACGCCCCAGAAGCAGCCGCCGGCGAAGACCGCCGTCTCCGCATGCGCCATGCCATGTTGCTCGTCTACCGCCGGAGCCGGCAGCGGCTCCTTCCTCGTCTCAGCGCCAAAGACCATCGTCCGTACTCCCATCAGGATGGCGGCCATCACGAGCACAGCCATCCCTATTATCAGAACCTTCATACGCATCAGACGCTCCAAACTGCTTCCAGACGCTTTCCTGTGTAGTGCCGGGCGAAAAGATCTGCTCGGCCTGCAGGCCGAGGACGCGGTAGACGCCGAACTGACGGCTGGTCTGCGCGCGCATCTCGAAGAGCAGGCCTGCGCGATTTGAGGCGTCCACATCTACCGCGTCGACCAGCCTCATCCGCGCGGTACGGTCGAGGTGCGTGGCGTCGGTGACCGCATGGAGCACCATCTTCGGCTCTCCCTGGGCGTCGCGCTGGGCCACGATCGTGACGTAGCGGAGATCTGCGCCGGTGCCGCCGGTGCGGGCCTGGAAGACGAAGGTCGGCACGTCGCCGTAGCTCAACAGGTAACCCTGCAACTGCTCGTCGAGCAATGCCACGCTCGCTATTTTGACTGGGTTCAGCGGCCGCATCTTGCTGTTGTTCCGTGCCGTTGTCGACTTTACCGCCGGTTTCGGGGTGGCCGATGTGCCCGCCGCGTAGGCCGCCAGCTGCGCATGGGCTATCGCTCGCATCTTGCCGAGGATGGCCGCGCGCTCCGCTTCGTCATCCCAGGCCCGGGCAAAGTCATGAATCGGGCGGTTGGCCGCGTCCGAAACGGCGACCATCTGGCGCAGATCGACTGGAAGTCCGGCGAGTTTCGGCAGATCGGCTTCAGTCATGGCGTTGGCTGGCTTACCGCGATGCAAGTTGGGCCGGTCCGGATCGTCGTTGAGTGAGCCGACCGAAGTGACGGTAGACTGGGACTTGGCTTTTGCCGCTTCCTTGGCTTCCTCCGGAGAGCGCCGCTTCAAGGTGGGACGGTCGGGATCGTCGTTCGCGGCTGGTCCGGAAGTTGATGCTGTGGTGGTGACTGAAGCGTCGGTGGTGTCGCTGCCGCTCCTGCGCTTCATGGTTGGGCGGTCGGCGTCATCCGTTTTGGTGCCGGCGGCCGACGCCGTGTCTTTCGCGTTGTCGGGCTTGGCGGCCGTATCGTCTTTCTTTGTCAGGTGAGGCCGATCAGGATCGGCGTCCGGGGCCGGCGTAGCTGGCTGGGCTGCGTCCGGCTTGCCCGTATCCGGAGAGCCGGGCACAACCGGCTGTCCGGCCTTGTTGACGAAGTGGGGCTTGTTGGGGTCGACGACGACCGAGGCCGTCTCGATGCCGGAGGTCCGTGCCGGGGGCAGTTTGCGCACGGACGGCTTTTTGGGCGCTACCAGCGCCAGGAACTTCCCGTAGCCAAACCAGCCATCGTCATAGGCTTGAGCAGTGTTGGTTGCCTGGAGGTGCCGGGCGTAGGCAAGATCGAGATTACCTTTGGGTACACCGGCCTCGTCCAGCTCGTAGACGTTGCCGGACAGCAAAGCGAACGGCACAGGCCGAGCCAGGTAGAGCCCGGCGTCCTCCAGGTGGTTGTCGATGTAGAGCGTCACCGGGATCAGCCGGCTGGCGGCGGGTTTGGCCAGGTCGCCCGTCCATTCGTAGACGCCGACGGCGCGCACCACCGTCTCCGGCTTCGCGACCTTGTGC
>CAXTWP010000030.1:4936-12756 GCA_964247945.1 uncultured Acidobacteriaceae bacterium
CCCCGCGCCCCGCCGGCGCCCCGTGTGCCCGCGGCCCCCCCCCCGGCACTGCAAGCCCAACCGCCGCCAGCAGCCACCCGAGGTTCTGCCTAATCCGCATACCTTTCTTTAGACGCGCCTGAGGCGGAACCGGACAAATCGTGCTCAAGTACGATCAAACGTGTGGACGACGCCTCGCTGCTTAGGATTTCCGACCTGTCGATCGCCTTCGGCGCACAGCGGGCGGTGGAGGGATTGTCGTTGACGATCGCGTCCGGTCAGACGGTTGGTCTGGTGGGAGAATCCGGGTCGGGAAAGTCGGCGACCTCGCTGGCGCTGCTGCGACTGTTGCCGCCCGCGGCAGGCGTGACCGGTTCAATCCGGTTTGCAGGTGAGGAGCTGCTGAACTTGCCTGAGCAGCGGATGCGGTGGCATCGCGGCCGGTCGCTGGCCATGATCTTCCAGGAGCCGATGACGGCGTTGAACCCGGTGATGCGCGTGGGGGCGCAGATCGGCGAGGCGCTGACGGCGCATGCGCCGTCGCTCTCCCGCAAGGCGGTGCGGGTGCGCGTGGTCGAGGCGCTGCATGAGGTGGCGCTGCCGAATCCCGAGGCGCGGGTGCACGACTACCCGCACCAGTTCTCCGGCGGGCAGCGGCAGCGATTGCTGATAGCGATGGCGCTGATCCATCGGCCGCGGCTGCTGATCGCGGATGAGCCGACGACCGCGCTGGACGTGACAGTGCAGGCCCAGATTTTGGCGCTGCTTAAAGCTCTTCGCCGGAGCCACAATCTGGCGATGCTGTTTATCTCGCACGATCTGGCGGTGGTTGCCCAGGCGTGCGACCATGCCGGAGACAGGATTGCGGTGATGCAGCAGGGATTGGTGGTCGAGGACGGACCTGCTCAAGAGCTCTTCCGCAAACCGCGGCATCCGTATACGCGGCGGCTGCTGGCCTCGGTACCAACCATGGCGACGGACCGCAGCCAACCGCTGGCCACGTTGGCGCATACAGCGCCTAGTGGTACCGAGCAACTGACCTCTCCTCTCTAGGGAGCCGAGCACACGCTCCGCTATAGCTGCTACGGCAATAGCTTGTACTGCTCGAGGTAACGAAGAATGAGATTTGTGGAGGTGCCGGGTCGGAACTCCGGCAACGTTTGCGTAGGATAGAACTCCCAGCTTTCGAAGATAGCCTGGTCAGGCTTCCATTGGGGATTAGATTCGATCTGCTGAAATCTCTCAATAGCCCCCTGGGTCCACGCTATGTCCGATTTACCCACACCATCGTAGATAATTCCGAAGGGCATATGCGCCTGGTGCGCTGCCGCTTTGGCCGGTGCCAATTGCTGCTGCCAGTGCTGATTCCATTGGATGTCGGCATGGAGAAACGCGAGTGGCGTGTGGGTGGCGGCCTGGTAGGCCGCGATCCACTGACGGACCTGTTCAGGCCATGTGGGATCGGCTGAACCTACAGTCTCGGTGTCGCCGATCTGTACGTTGGGAAAGACCGCTCGAACCTGGGCGACGCCTTCGGCTACCACCTGTGCGGTCTGCTCGATGCTGTAGTTGCAGGCGTTCTTACCCTTGTAGGCATGGCCGAAGACCAACGGCTCGTCCATGGCGACGTACTTCAGGTCGCCGCCCGCCGCCTTGATGATCCTCGCCATAAGTCCGGCAGAGCCGGGATGAGCGTACCCTTCCACTTGCATCCCGCAGGGGTGGGCGAGCGGCCCATGCAACCAACCGAACTCTACGCCCAGTGCGATATGCCGCCGGTCAAGATCGGCGAAGATACCGTGCAGCAGTTCCTTGTCGGCTTTGAGGATCAACGCGGGCGGAAGTTGCATGACCTTAATGCCGCTCGCGGTCCGTTGCCAAGGTGCATCCGGTTTGAACATCTTGAAGAAGTCGGACGCAGGATTGGCCGGTCCCGTGTTGGTCTGCGCCAGAGGATTGCGCCCGCCCATCCATACCTCGGTTTTCCGGGCAGGGGTTTGCGCTTGGGCACGGAGCGAGAGGATGGTCAGCAGGCCGGTCGCGGCGAGAAGGAGCGAAGCGCGACGCGCGGAGGAAGCAGTGGGGTAGTTTCGTATGTTAGTTCGATTCGGCACGGCAGTTCTCCTGACGCCTTTTGGTGATGGATGGGGACGGACGGCCCGTGGCGGATCGTCAGCGGGAATGCTCTGGCTGATGGATTGTAACCAATGCCTCGTCTCTCCACGTACAGACACGGAGTGCACAGACACGTTGCGCTAGAAGCGGAGTTCTCCGATGTAAACGGCGTAGGGCGGGAGCGTGACGGCATTGAGGCTGACGCCGCCGAGGCCTTTGTCGGTGCGGAGCAGGGTACGAAGAAAGGTGCCGCGAAGGTGCAGCGCGCGCAGATCGTCAGTGAGCGAGAGGGTGACCGCTTGCGCCGAGAGGTTGCAGGCGAGGACCAGAGCGGGCGCAGTGGGAGTGATCTGCGGCTTACGCATGACCCAGACAAGGGCGTTCTGGGCGTCGTGGTCAAGGAAGTCAACACTCCCTGAGCGGATTACACCGTTGCCGTGATGCAGGTCGGTGAGGCGGCGGTAGACATTGAGGGTAGAGGCGGGGTCGGCGTCCTGGGCGGCGATGTCTTTGGGCGCAACGGCAGTCGTGCCCAATTCCTGACCGGCTTGGAGCTCGGCGTTGGCGTGGGTGGCGAGCAGGAGGGTGCCGAGCAGATTGGCGGCTTCCGCGTTGCCGTCGAAGGCGATCGACACGGCTTTGTTGCCTTGAGCGGCGGAGAGACGCTGCAGGATGGGGCGAAGGGTTGCGGCTTCCAGCTTTGGAGCAAGCGCGGCGACGGTGAGTTCGACTCCGGCGGTTGTGAGGGCAGCTTCGGCGGGTGTCTCCGCGATGAGGATGCGCTGGCCGGTGACGGTCTTGGTGATGGCGCGCAGCGAACTTAGCTGCGCAGCGTTCGGCGCGTTGAGGCTGAGGCCCGCGACGCCGTGACCGAGCCAGAAGCGGGAACGTTTTTCGAGGTCGGGCGCGTTGGCGTCGAGTTCGAAGACGACGCGCAGGCTGCTCCGGCTGGCCTCGCGAACGAAATCATCGAGGTCCTCGATCGTGCCGATGGCCGGGTCGACGGACAGGGCTTCCGGTGCGGGTTGAACGTGGGTGAGGACGATTCCATCGATACCGAGGGCGCGGATGTAGTCGAGCTGTTTGGCGGCACCGCGCAGGCCTTCGGCGGAGAAGCGGTGCGGATCGATGCTGTAGAGGACGGCGTGCGTCCACCAGGGCTCGATATTGAGGCCGGAGCCTGCCCAGCCCGGGCGGGCGAGTGTCTGGGTGGGAGCACAGGCTGAGAGGATCAAGACCAGGGCAATGAGGAGGCGTTTGGACATGACATTGCTTCGATGCTACTTCAGCTACGGCCGGCCCTTGCGGCGGGTATGAATACGAGCGTGAACGAGGCGGGTACCCGCGGGATCAGCATCTGCGTCCGGGCGTCTGCTTTTCGGCACTGTGGATCTGCCGACGGAGACGAGTCGTTTGGTCTCGCCGATGGTGGTGAAGCGCAGGTTGCGTCGCGCCGGAGTGCGCCTGATGTTGTGGTCGACGGATGGGTACCGGGATCACTGGGCGGCGAGTGAACCGGCGAAGAGAGCAAGGCCGAGGATGATCAGAAGGGCGCGGCCCATCGTGGGTCTACTTTATGCGTCTACTTTACTTGACCGCCCCAGCTTCTCTACTTGACCGCCCCAAGCTTCGGCTCATTGTCCGCTTGAAGCTTTTGCCCGAGCTGCGTCTCGCGGGTAGCTTCGTCGGTCTTGCCGAGGGCGCGGTAGGCCTGGCCCAGCAGGCTGTGGGTTATGTAATTCGTCGGATCCATGGTCCGGGCACGTTCGAGATACATGGCGGCGTTGGCCGGGGCCTGCTGCTTGAGCAGCACCTTGCCGAGCAAAATAAAGGGACCGGTGGCGTGCGGCTCCAACAGGACGGCGCGTTGGAGGGCCTGGAGCGCCTGCCGGTAGTTGGCGGCGCGGGTGTAGGCGTCGCCCAGCCGGTCGTAGATGTTGCCGGTGAGGGGGTTGCGGGCGCGCTCCTGCTCGCACTCGGCGCTGGCCTCGTCGCGGTGGTTGCCCGCGAGCGGGATCTCACCTAGCAGTTCATGGGCGAGGGGCAGCTGCGGGTCGAGCGAGACGGCTTTTTGGGCGTATTCCTGGGCGATGGGGAGGTACTCGCGGCGGAGCAGCATCCGGGCAGCCAGCAGATACGCGGGGGCAGAGTCCGCGGGGAAGCCGTACTGCGCGGCAAAGGAGTGGCGAGCGTCGTCGTAGCGGCGGGTGTCGAGATAACAGAGGGCGAGAACGTAGCTCGGGTCGACACGGGTGGCGGGTCCCCA
The DNA here is from genome assembly GCA_964247945.1 of uncultured Acidobacteriaceae bacterium. Lineage (GTDB taxonomy): Bacteria > Acidobacteriota > Terriglobia > Terriglobales > Acidobacteriaceae > Edaphobacter. The sequence goes on from CAXTWP010000030.1 coordinate 9,297, forward strand.
ATCGTGCGCGGCGGTCAGGAGCGGGATGGCCTCGCCGGGCTTGCCGAGCCGGTACAGGGTGAGGCCGCGGAGCTGGGTGGACTCGAGGTCGTGCGAGTCCTGGGCGAGCGCGGCAGCGAAGGCGGTGTCGGCGTCCTGCAGGCGATCGAGCGCGTAGAAGGCCTTACCCTGAAGGCGGCGGACGCCGGGCGCAACGGGCGGCGCGGCGGCCAGGCCGTCGAGCTGCTTGAGGGCGTCCGCGGCGTGGCCTTTGTCGATGAGGAGCTGGATCTGGTGGAGGTTGTCCTCGGTTTCGGGGCGGGGCTGGCTAGTTTGGCCATGCCCCGCGCCGGCGAGGCTAACGGCAAGCAGGAGAACGGCGACCCAGCATGGGAGAACAGCAGAGCGAAGCAGTCCTGGAACATGCGACATATGGAAGAGGGACGGAGCGGGCGGCGGTATGGATTGGTCGAGCACGAGTGAAGACGGCATGAAAATTCATTATGGACCGGCCACGCCGAAACGACGAGTTGCGGACCGATGACCTTCTGGGTGGCACCTCAGCGACCGATGGCCATGTATGCTTTGGAGCGTTGCACAAAGACTATTCCGTAGCGCGCTAGCCGATGAAGATGACGCCATACCTGTTCAAAAGCACAATTGTGGGGGCGCTGGGAGGGCTGCTGTTTGGCTTCGATACGGCAGTGATCGCGGGCACGACGCAGCAGTTGACGCAAGTGTTTGCGCTTACGGCGACCACGCTGGGGCTGACGGTGGCGATCGGGCTGATCGGCACGGTTTTTGGGGCTATGTTTGCGGGGGTGCTGGGGCAGAAGATCGGCGGACGCGAGGCGCTGCGGATCATGGCGATCTTGTATACGATCTCGGCGATCGGGACGGCGGTGGCGTGGAACTGGCCATCGCTGATGGTCTTCCGGCTGGTGGGCGGTCTGGGGATCGGCGGGTCGAGTGTGCTGGGGCCGGTGTATATCGCGGAGCTCGCGCCGGCGAAGTGGCGCGGGCGGATGGTAGGCCTCTTCCAGTTCAACGTGGTCTTCGGCATCCTGCTGGCGTACTTGTCGAACTACCTGATCGCCGGCTACTTTGTGCATCACGCGGAGATTGCGGCGATGCAGTGGCGGTGGCAGCTAGGCGTGGCAGCGGTGCCGTCAATCCTGTTCCTGATCATGCTGTACGGGATTCCGCGCAGCTCGCGCTGGCTGGTGACGCAGGGCAAGACCGACGAAGCACTCAAGGTACTGCGGATGATGGGCGCGCCGGACTCCGAGGCGGAGTTGCAGGAGATCAAGGGCTCCATCCACATGGAGCGCGGCATGGGCGACGAGCCGCTCTTCCAGGCCAAGTACCGGCTGCCGATTTTTCTGGCGGTGAGCATCGGGCTGTTCAACCAGTTGGCGGGGATCAACGCGATCCTCTACTACACGAACTCGATCTTTGCGGCGGCGGGGTTCAGCCAACTCTCGGGCGCGCTGCAGACGGTGATTATCGGCTTTATCAACCTGCTGGCGACGATGCTGGGCATGAGCCTGATCGACAAGATTGGCCGCAAGACGCTGCTGCTGGTGGGCAGCGTGGGGACGGCGGTGTGCCTGGCGGGCGTAGCGGCGATCTTCTTCCGCAACAGCCACCAGGAGTTGCTGGTGTGGCTGCTCTGCGGGTACATCACCTTCTTCGCGTTGAGCCAGGGGGCGGTCATCTGGGTGTACATCTCGGAAGTCTTTCCCACGCGCGTCCGCGCGAAGGGGCAGAGCCTGGGTTCGTCCTCGCACTGGATCATGAACGCGATCATCTCGTTCAGCTTTCCGGTGCTGGCCAAGGCTTCGGGCGGGCTGCCGTTCGCGTTCTTCGCGGTGATGATGGTGGCGCAGTTCTTTGTGGTGCTGTTCATCTACCCGGAGACGAAGGGGATTACGCTGGAGCAGTTGCAGCGCAAGCTGGGGATTGCGTAGGGAGATTGGTTATAAACTTTAATCATGCGGCTTTCTCTTTCCGTCAACGATCAACCCGTTGTCCGGGCCTCGCTAGAGGCTGACGGGTGGCTTAGTGCGCACGTGAACCTAAGTCAAGGAATAGAGTCGGACGAGCCTCCCAATCGCGTGTGGCTCGTAGCTTATGACAATCCGAGGAGCCTAACTCCGTCACGTCAACCTGGGATGGTGTGCCTCTCTCTGTTGGAGACAAGGTCGAGATCAGAGTGTTGCCAGATGGAGAGGCCGACAGGCCAACTGGCGTGATGCGAACCGCGGAGGCGACAACGAACCTCTTTACCGATGTTGAGCAAGCACGTCTACTGCTTGCTGCAATCCATGTATGCGACAGAGAACTGATGGGAGTGCTAGAACAAGCGCAAGGCATAGAACCGCCTGAAGAACTTATCAAGATTCAAAGAGCGATTGGGTCCATTATTGTGGAGATGGACCGTCAACTTATCTCGCCGACTCTTCGCAAGCATCCTGAACTGCTCGCAGAAGCTGAAGAAAAGAACTTGCGTTGAGTCGAAAGGGAACCATGCGGTATCCATTTTAGATCGAGCCAGACGGCAAGTTTTTCCTCGTGACCTTCCCGGATGTTCCCGAAGCAATCACGCAAGGCGAGAGCTTCGAAGAAGCGGAAGACATTGCGAAAAACGCCTTGGCAACAGCCCTCGACTTTTATCTTGAACAGGATCGTGCTGTGCCAACCCCTTCTAAGGTGAAGCAAGGGCAGCCGTTTGTGGACTTCCCTGCTAGCGGATCGACGGCATTGCGGCGTCGATGAAGATGTTGGGTAAGAGGCTAAATCTAAGCTTAGTAGCCTGCTTCGCGACCGTGGCGGATGCCAACCACCACAAGGTGGTTGTCGTCCAAATGATAACGAATGACGTAAGCTCCCGCGCCAAACCGAACGACCCACTCGCGATACTGTGGGGGCATATCCTCAACCGGTCTCCCGATCTCGGGATGGCTTTGGAGTAGCCGAACACCGCTGCGGATGGCCTGCGCGGCTTTCCTTGCGGCTAAAGAATTCTTTCCGCCAGGAAATCATGAAGTCGTGCCATGTCGCGAAGACTGCCGGGGACCAGGTTAGCGATGGCATTCAGGAGGCGCGCAATTTTCACCGGCTCCAAGCTTTGCCAACCAGACATCCGCTTCTTCGGCAGTAAGGTGCAAACCGGTTGTTTCATACTCTTCCCACGCATCCAGAGTATCTTGCCGGAACTGTTCGCGCTTCTCTTCCCGGGTGAGGTATTGCTCAATGGCTTCACTCATGACAGACAACGAGGAACGCTGGCGCGCGGCTGCGAAACGTTGCACCCGCTCTTCAATAGCGGCGTCGAGCTTGAGGGTTGCAGTGTTGGTCGAAATAGACATGATCTTCCCCCTCAAAAGGATAGCACCGCACATACAGCTACTTGCTCGCAGCCGTCTGAATGCCTTTGCCTTCGACTACGGTAAAGATGCGGTCAATTCCAGGTGGGGTG
>CAXTWP010000030.1:12766-16255 GCA_964247945.1 uncultured Acidobacteriaceae bacterium
TCGAGGGCGTCGATCTTGGTGGCTGTGCCTAGGCCGAAGTGGGGGCGGGGGTCGTGGGAACTGCTGAAGCTGCCGCCGGAGTAGATGTCTTCGCGCTGCTTCATGCCGTTGGCGGTGACGGAGACGGTTGCGCCGATGGCGTCGCGCGGGCTTTTGCCGGTGCCGATCAGGTGGAAGGCGATCCAATGATTCTTCTGATCTGAAACGTTCTTCATCAGGGCGGGGGCGGCGTCCATGTTGTTGATGACGGCGTCGAGGCGTCCGTCGTTGAAGAGATCGCCGATGGCGAGGCCACGCGAGGTCATCACCTCGGCGAGGCCGGTGCCTTCGACGGGCGGGACGGTCTCGAACTTCTTGCCCTGAAGGTTGTGGAAGAGCAGCGGGCGCTGCGCCCAGGAGGTGCCCCACGAGGTCTTGTCGACGCCGCGGTAGACGTGGCCGTTGACCGAGAGGAGGTCCTTCCAGCCGTCGTTGTCGTAGTCGAGGAAGGCGGTGCCCCAGCCGAGAAAGGGGATGGCGACCTCGGCGAGGTTGGCCTCGTAGCTGATATCGGTGAAGTTGGCGTCGCCGTCGTTGCGGTAGAGGGGCTTATAGTCGTCGGAGAACGTCGTGTGATACAGGTCCAGAAGCCCGTTGTTGCGGTAGTCGCCGATGGCGATGCCCATGGAGGCGGTTTCGCGGCCGTCCTTATTCAGCGCGTAGCCGGAGGCGTAGCTGATGTCCTCGAAGGTGCCGTCGCCCTTGTTGCGGTAGAGGTAGTTGGGGGTGGAATCGTTGGCGACGAGCAGGTCGGGCTTGCCGTCGTTGTCGATGTCGACGAAGGCGGCGGCGAGGCCGTAGAAGCCGGCCTTGTCGTCGACACCGGCCTTCACGCTGACGTCGGTGAAGGTGCCGTCGCCGTTGTTGTGAAAGAGGTGGTCGGGTTCGCCCTTGAGGCCGCGCGGGCCGCACATGACGGTTTCGCCGCGAAACTGGCAGTTGGCGGGGGGTTGGGCGGCGAGATCGTAATGGACGTAGCCAGGAACGAACAGGTCGAGCCGGCCGTCACCGTCGTAGTCGCCCCAGGTGGGGCCGGTCGACCAGTTGCCGAGCGCCACGCCGGCTTTGACGGCCACGTCGGTAAAGGTCCCGTCGTGGTTGTTGTGGTATAGCCGGTTTGCGCCGAAGTTCGAGACGTAGAGGTCGGGCCAGCCGTCGTTGTCGTAGTCGCCGACAGCTACGCCAAAGCCCCAGCGGTCGTTCTGGACGCCCGCTTTCGCGGCAACGTCGGTGAAGGTGCCGTCGTGATTGTTGTGGAAGAGCGCGGCGTGGGGTGCGGGAGCCTTCCCGGCGACCGACTCGTCTGTAGCCCCGTTGACGAGATAGATGTCGAGCCAGCCGTCATTGTCGTAGTCGATCAGGCCGACGCCGGAGCCGACGGTGTCGAGGATGAAGTTCTTGTCCGGGCCGCCCATCTGGTGGTGCCACGCGGCAAGGCCGGACTTTCCCGCGATGTTCTGGAAGATGACTGGGCCGGTTTTGACGAAGCCGCCGGCGGTGATTGGGCGCTTCTCGGCATCGAGAATGGCGGCGTGGGCCGCGCCGGTGCTGGAGCCGCCCATGGCGGAGGGATTGGTACTTTGAGTGCCTTTCTGCTGGCGCTCGGTGGACCCCAGAGGATTCTGGGCCGCGCTGTTAAGGCTGAGTGCGAGGAGGAGGGCGGCGCGAAGCATAGTCGTGGTGGCTTTCGATTTACGAATTGACTTGACGAGATGATGATAGCGGGTGAGCGGTACAAATGGCGTCAACCTCAAGGTAAGAAGGCCAGAGGTTAGTGCGCCTGGCGCAAAGAGTCGAACATGGGTATTTTCAGGATCACGAGCGGTATAAAGGAGTGTGCGCGGGTATAACAACTAACTACCCTCTCAGGTGTTGCATGTAAGAAGGAATACGTACCTGGAGCCGCAAGAGATTTCTTGTCGGCATTCCAAGAGGTTTGCCGGCGCCGCTTCAAGGCCGCGTGTTCCCAGGGCCCGGGCTGCAAAGCGATGAGTACGCACTTCAACAGGCTTTTGGCTATTGAAGCAAGATGCGTGTGCGGTGAACCAAGGCAGTTCCACGGCAACTAGACGAGGAAATGATGTTCAGTCGACAAAAGCTTCTTACCGCAACCACGGCTCTAACACTGGCCTGCTCTCTAGGCGCGCAGACTACGCCGCAGATTGTCAATCTCAACACATATGCGAAGAAGTGCGCCAACCTGCCGAATGCGCCTCGATATTGTCTCGCCGGCATTCGTGCCGCGATTGCGGACGCTGTAACCTGGATGGGTGCCAACCAAGGAGACTACGTCATAGCCATCGATCCAGGCCCGGTCGACCTCACAGCCGAAGTCCCCACCGCCGACCATCCCGGCTATTTCGACTTCTCCGGCGTGATGCCGCAGAATGGCGTCCTTACTCTCCAGGGTGCCGGCCCCGCGCTAACGCAGATCATCACTAAGAACGGATACCAAACAATCATAGGGTACGGCGTAAGCCACCTACACTTTGAAGGCATCACTTTCCTGCGGGATTCGCTGACGGTGACACAGGGGACGTTTGTCGGGTCATCCACTAACAATGGGGTGACGGCTGTAAGCTTGATGATCCAACCCGGCTTCCCTCTGCCGAATATCCCCGGACCTATTACTGGTGGTCCCGCATACCCCGCGATGCGGGTCTACGACAACACCAACCCTCTCGATCCGCGCATCATCCCGGCGGCGGACAACGAGCAGGTTTACTGGGATTTCTCGAAGACGCAGTGCGGGGCTCCAACCAAGTCCGGAACGCCGTGTACTCTTACTCTCTTCCCATCGCAAACACTGTCGCCGTACTATGCAGTCAATCCAAATTGGCTGATCGGACTTAAGATCGAGACCGAAGAGAACGCGGTCAACTTCAATGGGTTGTCCAACGGCGTTCCCGGAACCGATGTTGCCTTCACAAACATCGACTGGATGGACGCGGCGCGGCTCCAGCTACAATACATGTCCAACATCCAGATCGTCGGCAATAATATTCTTCGACGCGCCGCTTTGCACAATCCAGCGTTTATGGGCGGGTTCCAAAGTCCGGCGATGTCCAGTCCCTCGGGCGGACCTCAGATCGGCCAGGCACCGCTTAACGGCTTCGTGACGACCGGCGTGCTCGTGAAGGACTTCACCGCCATGGGAACCGGAGACGACAGCCTTGCCCTCTTCTGGCTGGGAGACTCGCCGAGTTCAACGGTGACTAACACGACGATCACCAGTTCGTTCGCGCGAACTATCAACACCTTTCAGTCATGCAGTGTGCATTTCAACCGAAACTCGGGTAATCAATGCACGCAATGGCCGAACTGGGGTTTTCCCTCTGAGTATCAATTCTGCATTTCGGACACCACAACCGTGAACAACAATCCCTCGCCCTGCCTCGTTCCGATGCAGTAATCACCCGGTAGGGCTTACTCCGCCATGCTGCCCGGCGG
>CAXTWP010000031.1:0-5573 GCA_964247945.1 uncultured Acidobacteriaceae bacterium
TCAGCCCGCAAGTCTTTGGGAGGATTAAAGAACTATATGTCACACACCTACACCGGCAGCAATCCGCGCCGATTCAACGCTCTGCTTCTTCTCTTTATTTTTGTGTTGGTCTCCGGCGTGTTCGCCGGCCACGCCTTTGCGCAAGCCGACCAGCGAGCCGTGACCGGTCTTGTGCAGGACCCCACGGGTGCGGTCGTTGCCAATGCAAAGGTCGTGCTGACCAGCACCGATACCGGCCTGGTGCTGGAGACGCAGACAGATTCCAGCGGCAACTATGTCTTTTCGCCTGTCAAGATCGGCGGCTATAAGGTCACGGTCACCGCGCCCGGCTTCTCGACCACGACGCAGGAGAACATCACCGTCGACATTCAGCAGCGCGCCTCTGTCAACGTAGAGCTAAAGACAGGTGCCGAGAACACGACCGTAACCGTCACCACCGCGCCTCCACTCCTGCAGACCGAGGAAGGCTCCACCGGCCAGGTGATTGAGGCCAAGACGATCAACGACACGCCGCTCAACGGGCGCAACTGGGTCTTCATCGCGCAGCTCACCGCCGGCGTTGCTCCCGCCAACGGTGCCCGCGGCCAGGGCAAGGGCGACTTCAACGCCAATGGCCAGCGCGCCGAGCAGAACAACTACATCATGGACGGCGTCGACAACAACGTGAACGTCGTCGACTTCTTCAACGGCGCAAGCTACGTCGTGCGTCCTCCACCGGACGCGTTGGCCGAGTTCAAGGTCCAGACCGGCGCCTACTCCTCCGAGTTCGGCCACTCCGCCGGTGCGGTCGTCAACGCCAGCATCAAGTCCGGCACCAACCAGATCCATGGCTCCCTCTGGGAGTATGTCCGCAACGACGCGTTCGACGTTCGAGAGTTCTTCCAGGGCACATCGCCGATCGCCGAGTACCGGCAGAACCAGTTCGGCGCTACCCTCGGCCTGCCCATCATCAAGGACAAGCTGTTCTTCTTCGGCGATGTCGAGGCTGACCGTATCGTCTTTGGACGCACCAGTCCAGGCCTTAGTGTGCCAACGGCCTTGATGCGCACCGGCAACTTCAGTGAACTCCTGAATCCTGCGCTCACAAATCTAACTGCTAACAAGAACCAACCGGCAAACTGCGGGTCTGGAGCCGTCGTTTATTTACCTGGCCAAGATCCATGTTCAGGTCAGCTTTTTCTTCCCAATCTTCAAGCAAACGGCACAACTCCAATCCCAAACAACCGTCTTGATCAGTCTGGTGTCCCGCTTGATCCCGTCGCGCTCAGGCTTCTTAACCTCTTTCCTAATCCCAACATCGGTGTTCCCGGTCAGACGTACGCTAACTACACGGCGCAGAACAACGTTCTCGACAACACGTTTCAGTGGGATGTGCGCGCGGATTGGAACATCAGTTCCAAGGACCAGGCGTTCGGGCGTTACAGCTACAACCATGAACCTGCTACGTATCCTGCGCCGCTCGGTCCCATCCTCGACGGTGGGGGATTTGGTGTTACCGGCCAGGTGGTTCAACTCGGAGAGAACTTCGCCGGCAGCGAGACGCACGTCTTCGCGCCGACTCTCACCAACGAATTTCGCTTCGGCTACAACTACGGTCACTTCGCCGGCCTGCATGAGAATGCCAACAATCCGACCCTGGCCTCCAGTCTTGGATTGGGCAATGTTCCTTATGCGGCAAATAACGGCGGTCTGCCTTTTTTCAGCGTCACTGTGTTGTCTAACTTCGGCTCCCCACAGTTCTACGCTACCAACGAATACGAAAATGTTTACCAGATCCTCGACAACGTCACAAAGGTTTTGGGGAACCACACGATTAAGGGTGGCGTCAACATCCAACGCATTCGGGTCTCCACATCGCAACCCACACAACCGCGCGGCACGTATAACTTCAACGGAACTTACACTGCGAAACAAGGCGCGTCCAACACCGGATTCGGCGCGGCGGACCTTCTGGTTGGCGATATGAACACCGCCGCAGTTTCGAACGTCTTTACCTCGGACGATGTGCGCTTTAATCGCTCAGGCTACATACAGGATGATTGGAAGGCCGGCCAGCGGCTTACCCTGAACTACGGTGTTCGCTACGACTATTCCACACCTTACCTGGAGCGTCATGACAACCAGGCCGCCTTCATCCCGACCAGCGGTTTTGTAGCGGGAGCAAGCACAGGCGAGTACCTGATTCCGACGAGCAAACAAAGCCAGGTTATTCCCGCCAAGTTCCTTCAGTTGCTGGCTGAAGACCACATCGCGCTCACTTACACAAACAATCGCTATCTCGTCAATCCGCAGAAATCGAATGTCGCTCCGCGCGTCGGGTTTGCCTTCAAGGCGACTGACAAGGCGGTGATCCATGGCGGCTACGGCATCTTCTTCGGCGGCCTAGAAAGCACTGGCTACTTCCCGAACTTCGGCGAAAACTTTCCGTTTGAATTCGATTCCAACTATGGAGCGAAAGGCAGTTGCATTGCCGGTGGCTCTTGTCCGACAGATGGCTTTACGCTGGAGAGCGGCTTGCCGACAACCATTACCTCGCCAAGCCAGCCTACCCTGCGAGGTGGCGAAGCGAACGTAAGGACCCCCTACAGCCAGCAGTACAATCTGACGGTCGAGTATGGGATTAGCAACACAATCGTCGGCTCCGTAGGCTATGTGGGCGCGGTCTCGCGGCACTTACAGTTCTTCCCTAACCCCAACGGCCAGACGGCGCTCACGCCGAACGGCTTCAGCGGCTACACTGATGTGAACGGCGACAAGGAGAACCCATTTCAGCCGTTCCCCCACTTCAGTGGTTTCTCATACACAGCTTATGACGGCGCGTCGAACTACAACTCGCTCCAGGCGAAGCTGGAGAAACGGCTAACGGGCGGGCTCAGCTTCCTTACGACCTACACATATGCAAAGTCGCTCGATAATGCGGACACACCGCTCGGGACAACAGGCGACGAGGGTACGCGCAGCGTCAACATCCTTGGTCTCGGAGCGGATTACGGTCCTTCTGGATTCGATGTCAAACATCGGTTCACTCTGAACGGAAACTATGAGCTGCCATTCGGTCACGGACGGCGCTACGCAAGCAGCGGCGGTCTGGCGGATTACGCGATCGGGGGATGGTCGAGCAGCTTTGTCTTCCGCGCGGAGACAGGACAGCCGATATCAATCGGTACGAACGGGATCCTGAGCCCAGGAGGTGCACAAGTCAACGCTCACCGCATCGCTGATCCGTTCGCCACAAATCTGAACGCGAACGCCACAAATACTGGTGTTGCCTGCCCCACCAAAGTACGAACGGTCCAGAACTGGTACAACCCGTGCGCCTTTGCAAACCCACTCGGCGATAACATCGGTTACACAAGCGGCAAGTACTCCGATGGCTCGCCGATCCCCAACACTGTGAGTGGACAGGCTGCATACGCCTATGTCGGCGACAATCGAGGTCAGACGCGTGGTCCGGGATATGAACGCGTGGACGCCTCGCTGTTCAAGAACTTCCACACCTTCCGCGAACAAGCTCTCCAGTTCCGCGCGGACATCTTCAACGTCCTGAATACACCTGGCTATGGTAATCCCGGGACAACCAATATCTCCTCTAAGGGTGGTCTGATCACCGGGGCGCGTACCTTTCAGGCAAACACGCCCGATTCCCGCTTCTTCCAATTTGCGCTGAAATACACGTTCTAGTTGAATCCCAGTACCGGAACGCTGACAACCCGCTCCGTCATCAACAATCCCACCGAGAGGTGGGATTGTTTTTTGGACTATTTCACGTCCAAATGACTTAAGCAGATATAAGCAACTTTCGTGCTGGCGCGGCCGAAAAGAAATTTGTAATGAGGTAAGGTTTCTCTAATTGACGACGATATACCCACTAGAACGGAAGAGGGTAGCCACTATGAGCAATGTCAACAGCATCCACAATAACAGCAACAATATCCAGCCGTCCGCGGGAGCGCAGGCTCCGTCGAAGGCAAGCACCGTCAGCATAAAGCACACGGACAACAAAACGGCATCAGTCCGGGTCGACCAGGCCGCCATCAGCAACCACAGCCTTTTAGTCTCGCAGGCTCTGAGCGTCTCAGATGTCCGTGCTGACAAGGTGGCGAGCCTACAGGCGGCGATCTCCAGCGGCACCTACAACGTATCTTCGAGCGATGTGGCGTCGAGCGTGATCGGCGCGCTGCAAAGCTAGCAAGCCTTGTTTCCCGTAGAAGAGAAGTACGGCTTGAGCAGCAGATGGCGTAAAATTACCTCATGTCTAAGGGCTGGGAGAGCAAGTCGATCGAAGAGCAACAGAGCCGGGGCACGGCTCCGAAGCCGGTGGAAGCAAACGCCGGAGCCGTCGGCGAAGCCGCTCGAAAGCGGCAGCGGCAAGCTCTGGAACTACAGCGAGAGCGCATCCTTTCGGAGCGCACTTCCAGCCCGCACCGCCGCTCCGCGCTTACAAACGCGCTTGCCGACGTCGAACAAAAGCTTGCGGAGTTAGGCTGGTCGATCCATCTGTAGGATTCCCATGTGTAACGGTCTTGGCCAGCGCCGCTAAGACCGGCGGTTGAAAACAAGTGAGTTGCCCTGGTCGATCGACGTGAGCAGGATGGAATGGATGTTGACATGGGCCGGCCGTGAGGCAGCCCAGACGATTGCATCCGCTACATCATCCGCCTGGAGTGGCGTAAGGTTCTCGTAAACTTTTGCCGCTCGTTCGGTGTCGCCGTGGAAGCGTACGCTGCTGAACGCCGTTTGAACCATCCCGGGATCGATTGAAGTGACGCGAATGGGTGTCCCCATCAGGTCGAGCTTGAGGCCCTCGGTCAGGGCACGCTCGGCGGCTTTAGTGGCGCAGTACACAGCCCCGTTAGCATAGGTGAGATGGCCGGCGGTCGAGCCAAGATTGATAACATGACCCCATTCGCGCGCGACCATACCGGGCACGATAGCGCGAGTGACGTAAAGCAAGCCTTTTACGTTGGTGTCGACCATCTCTTCCCATCCTTGCGGATCGTCGCGATAGACCTTGTCGAACCCGCGGCTTAGGCCGGCGTTGTTGACAAGGATATCGACCTCCGACCATCCCGCGGAGAGCATGGCTAGCTTAGACGCTACTGCTTCGTTGTTCCTTACATCGAGAGCAACGCTATGCACGGCGGACGCTCCCGCTGTATGAAGCGCCGGTTCGAGCGCCTTCAACTTATCAAGCCGCCTTGCGCAGAGCAGCAGCCTCGCTCCCTGCGTGGCAAATGCCATTGCGGTCGCTTCGCCGATACCGGAGCTTGCTCCGGTAACCAGAACGATCTTTCCAGCCAGAGATGTCATGCTCTTCTTATATCCAAAAATACCGAAGGCCGCATTGACACGCGGCCCTCGGTCGTTGGAGACACGTGTTTACTGTTGAGGGCTGCTGGCATCGGGCGCGCTCTGCTGGACGCCGATCGCATCTCCGGAGACGACCAGATTGACGCGCCGGTTCTGAGCTCGGCCCGCGGGCGTACCGTTGTCCGCTACGGGATGTGTCTTGCCGTAGCCGGTAGCCGAGATGTTGCCCTGGGTAACGCCCTGCGAGATCAGGAAGTCCGACA
>CAXTWP010000031.1:5583-16133 GCA_964247945.1 uncultured Acidobacteriaceae bacterium
ACAGCTCCGGCACGGTTTTCAGATAACTTCTGGTTGTAATCATCGCCGCCGACGCTGTCCGTGTAGCCTTCAACCTGTAGCTTCAGCCCAGGATAGGCCGCTAAAATACCGGCGACTTTCGCAAGGCTGATCTTGGTCTCCGGCTTGAGCGTGTATTTGCCCGTATCAAAGAGCACATCGGACATATTTACAATCAATCCGCGCGCGGACTCGCTTGTGGCCAGAACGCTGTTGAGTTGCTGCCGAAGCTTTTCGCGAATGGCATTGGCATCGTCAGCGCTTTTATTGGCCTGAGCGGCGCGAGCTGCAGCTTCAGCGGCAGCTGCTTCGGCGCGGGCGCGCTCGGCGTCGGCCTGAGCTTTGGCTGCCTGAGCGCGCTCTGCCTCAAGCTGCGACTGTTGCGCAGCCAGTTGCGCCTGCTGAGCGTCGGATTGAGCTTGTTGCTTTGCCATCTCGGCATTGCGCTGACGCTCGTCGGCCTGCTTGCGAAGGGTGCTGATGCGGGCGTCCTCGGCGCGCTGCACCGCTTGACGAGCAAAGGTAATCTCCATCTTGCGGTCGCCATGCTTGTTGCTGTCGAGATCCCCGGCATTCCGCAGGTCCTGGTCGGCCTCTTTCATGATGTCTGAAGCGTACTTGTCGGCACCGGCGGCGCGTGCAATACGAATGGCATTTTGCGCCTCAAAGAACTCAAGAGGCGACTTTTCGTTGCGTGTAATCGGGTCGGTGATCGTCTTTGCGCCGTTGGTTTGAGCGTAAACTCCTCGGGGAAGCAAGGTGTAATGAGCATTTACCTTCTCAAGAACGCCACTCGTCTTATCGTTTAGGATGACGTTCTGCAGCACGACCACATCGCTCGGCTGCGTGACGGAGAAGTATGGTTCCGCGGTGACAATGAGGCCAAAGGACTGTAGCGAGGTGGTGGCGTGAATATTGTTCTTACCACCTCCGGAGGGCAGCACCTCGCCCAGGTTGTTCGGACGCCCGTCCGGTGTGATCGCCCACAAAACGTAGGTGAGGTACTCGGGGCCAAAACCGTTTGCCGGGCTTAGCCCTCTAAACTCTGCGTCAATGGTAATGCCGCCCCGCTCGCTCGTTACCTTGGCCTCTCCCTTGGAGCCGGGGAGGAGCGTAGTGCCATTAAAGCCGATATGCGTTGAGCCGCTGCGATGCAGGTAATTGACGGCATCAAGGTCACGCTGAACAACCTGAACCCGGTAGAGGAAGACACCTTCCTCTTTGGTAATCGGGTTTTGACTGGCGTTTGCCGGTACGCTTGAGGTGGGATTAGCTTCTTGCGCTACGCCATGCGTAGCTAGAAAGAGGCTCGCAGTTCCATAGATGAAGGCAGAAATCAAGGGTGCGGCAAGGAAGGTCTTCGTGCTACTCATCAAAATTGTTCTCCATCCGAGATCGACATGGCAACGGAAACCTTCGTGGAAATCCGCTGCTCTTAAATGCGATGCCGCGTGGAGAAAAAGGGTGTCCGTGGATACCGCAATGGTGCACTTCGGTGTATCGAACGGTACTCTTTCTAGGAAGGAGGCCCGGCAGCCGAACTAGGCGCTGTGCTGATGCTGCGGCGCAGACCGTTGTACAAAATGGTACGGAGGCCAGGGACCTGAGAGCTGCATGCGGCATTCCTTCATCTGCTGGGTAGCTGAGGAATACTTGTTCTGATAGCGTTCGATCGTTTTGTTGTCGATCAGGTGAGCGATGTCGAGCAGCATCTTGCCGGAGTCCATACGCTTGCAGGTGATCTCCTCGGCGAGCGGAAGGAACATGCGGTGCATCTGGACGGAAAGGGCGCGCGCCTTGGATTGGCGTTCGCGTTGCCGACTGGCGCTCTCGCGCAGGCTGGTGAGGTACTGTTGACCCACGGTCATGTCGCGGGTAGACGTGCCCGGACAGGTATCGTCGACGAGAACCTTGAGGTGCATTTCGGCTTTCCCGCGCAGGCGTTCCACGTTGGCTAGAAAATGACGTTGATTCGAGCGGACCGAACGGCGCAGCACCTCGTCGTCGGCAAAGGTGGTGTTGAAGCGAAAAGGAAGAACGGTGGAATGTTTAAAACATTCGGCGATCACCCGTGCGTGGTCCTTAGCCGAGTGTTGATCGATCGTAGCCGCCTCTTCGTTGCTATGTTCCGATACGATGACCGCGAGATCACCGGCGGGAAAGAGGAAGGTCTGGTTGTCGAAGATACCGTTGACACCGGCGAGGGGCATCGGACGGCGATGCCGTGAAAGTTCAGGAAACGCTTGTCGTTCCGAGATGCAGTACGCGTACCATGCCATGATTCATCCGCTCCAAGCGTTGCGAGGTGATTTGCACGCAAATATGTGTGCCGTGGAATTTATTTGAGAGCCTTTACGACCAAACGCCGTTAGCGTGCGAGTAAAGAAACGTATCTTCGAGGACGAGTCGGATAGTATGCCCAAATTGGAACGGTTGGCAATACATACTTTTGGGGTTTCGCTCCAACCGTGTAAGCAAACAAGCGCAACTCCGGCAGAGTGCACTCTCGCCTGATTTTAAGAAGATTTTGGTCTGCCCCGGCGTCTTTACCGTCTACATGATCGACGACCTGTTCCCGTGGAGCGTCCAGGCTTGCAACGTGGACTAAACTGCGTGTCTCGGCATGATGTAGGATGGCGTCATTGTTGAGGTGACTTGGACACTTCAATTTGTGAACCCTTCACTCTAGAAGCCGTGAACTCCGCCGATAGGGAGCAGATGGCGACACGAGAAACACGAGAGCAGATCGACTCTTCGAACAATCTCGATCTACAGGCGGAGATCACTCGCGTGGCCTTTCACAAGCTTGCTCCCACAATCTTCGTTGGAGCAGTGGGTATGTGCGGAGCCACGGCTCTCCTCGCCTACAACTTCCATGACGCGTGGTTGTGGGGGCTTACCAGCGTCATGATCCTCATCGGGGCGCTTCGCACCGCGGTTCCTGTCGCGTTTGCGCGGCGCAAGAACCGGGAGTTGACGGCAACCTCGGCCAGGCGGTGGATATACGTTTATGCCGGTCTAAGCGCGCTCAATTGCTGTAACCTCGCTGCTTCCACGCTTTACAACTTCAGCCATCACAACCAGACGGCCCAATTTATATGCACCATGGGGGTATTTCTGCTTTGCGCGGCGATGGGATCGAACTTCGGCCTTAAGCCCTGGATGGCGCAGGGCTGCGGCCTGATCGTACTCGCCTCGCTCGCATACCCGATCGCTCAGTCCTCAGATCCTGTGCTTGCGTGGGATGGCTGCGGCATGATCGCGCTCTTCCTGCTGATGTTTTGCAAGCTGGTTTCCAGCAAGTACGAGATGGTGGTGGAGCAGCTTCGGATGAAGAGCACCATGAGCTACCTGGCGGAGCACGACGCCCTTACCGGGCTTGCAAACCGGCGGCAGTTTGAAGCCAGCCTGGCGGAGACCTGCCAGAAGCCGGGCACCTTTGCTGTACTTTTTCTCGACCTTGACGGCTTTAAGAAGGTAAACGATACTCACGGCCACGCCACCGGCGACGTTCTGCTCCAGCAGGTCGCGTCCCGCTTGAAGGAGACGGTTCATCAATCGGACCTTGTCTCGCGGCTGGGCGGCGACGAGTTCGCCATCCTCCACAGGCCGTTGGCGACTGTGCAATCCACGGAGGCGCTGGCGCGCCATATCCTCGGCTGTGTCTCCGCGCCCTACAGCATTGAGGGCCACGCTATTCGAATCGGCACCAGTATCGGCATCCAGTTATCGACGCCTGGACGCAACGATCCCGACCGCCTTCTCAGCGAAGCCGATGACGCTCTCTACAAAGTAAAGCAGACCGGGAAGGGAGAGTTCCGTTTTGTCGAGTCCACCGGAGCGGTCGTGATTGCCGGTCCGCGCGCCCCATCGCCGGATTCCGGCCGGCGTACCTCCAAAGAGGGTGCAGGCGCGGGGATCGGGCGCGGCAAGCTGCTTATAGGCGTAGGCGAGTAGCGGGAACGACTATGGTGCCGTAAGAATGCCCGAAACAGGCTTCGGAAGCTCCTTGTCCGCGTTGGCGAGCAGCAGGCTGACCTGCCACATCTGAGTGTCCGTAATCACATGGTTATACGCCGGCATTCCGCTCAGGCGAATGCCGTTGGCGACCTTCCAGTAAGTCTCGGACGGCGGGTCGTCGCTTACGCCCACTACGGCGTTTCTGGTGTGCTTCTTCCATAGTTGCGGGGCCACGGGATACATGTACTTCGCGAACGCGACGTCGTGGCCGGGAGTGCCATGGCAGCTGGCGCACTGGGCACGGTAAACGCGCGCACCTGATTCGAACACGTCTTCGCTGGTGCCAAAGGGCGGCTTCTTTTCGTCGCGGTCGATCCGCGCCTTCAACGGAATCTGAACAATGCGCTTTTCCATGAAGAAAGGTTTGTCGGCAGTAGCCACGGGTAAAGCGCCGAACTGCAGGTACGTGAAGGACGTTCCGGCTACCGCGAGAATGCCGAGCACAAAGCCAAGGACGAGTCGTCCAAAGCCGCCACTGTCTTTACTTTTCGCCATTCGAGGGAAGCTCCTTGCCGGCTGACCGCACGAAGCGGGGCAGCGATGTTCTAATAAGAGGTGCGTGGCGCTTTTGCCTCGGCTTAGTCGAGGGTCTAAATCACACAGTAGCAAAGAAGGTCTGTGCAGGGGAAATCGTTGATGTCTGTCCGGAAAGTTAAGGCTGCGTTGGTGAAGTGTTTACAGGGATTGGCGGCAGCGGCGCTGGTTGTCGCAATTGCAGGATCGCCGTACGCCGGAGCTCAGACCAGGCGGCAGGCGCGACGCGAGACGAGCGCTAACCGCAAGGCGCGCATCCAGCGAACGATTGAGGATACGTACAGTCATCGATGGGAGGCCTTTGGCGGCGGAGGATATCTGCGCTGGCGGTCCGGACCTTATCTGCAGAAAAACAACGAGGTTACTTTCTGGACAGGAGCAACTTACTTCCTTAACCCCAAGCTCGGCATTCTGGGCGATATCCGCGGAGCATATGGCAATGCAAAGATTGGGAACACGATCTACAACATCCCTAACCCGCAGATATCGGAGTACACCCTGATGGCCGGACCGACGTACCGGTTGTACGCGGAGCAGAAGGCCGCAATCAGCGTCTACGGGCAGGGCGGCGTGGCGCTTGGTAAGTTCGGCGGCGGCTCCAAGGGAATCCCTGACGTGGATCTTGGCTTGTGGCCGTCGTCGAACGCGCGGGCGGCGTTCTCGGGCGGAGTTAACTTCGACTACAACTTCTTTCCAAATCTCGCCGCTAGGGTCAGTCCGACCTATCTTGGCACCGGTTTCGGCGGAACGGTGCAGAACAACTTCGGAATTAACGTCGGCGTGGTCTACCGATTTGGAAGGATTCACTAGCGGACCAATTTAGCGGACGGTTGAGATCGATATCACCGAACGGAAGATGGCTGCAACGCTAACGAATTGTGCAGTGTGGCACCGCTTATCGTTCCTGCAGAGAGACTAAGCTGATACTTAGGCGCGCCGTCGCCCTCTACCTTCATGCGCGCCCTGATCCTCTCCGACATCCACGGCAGCCTTGAAGCCTTGCAGGCGGTGCTTGCGGCCACACTGGGACAGTACGACGAGCTATGGAATCTTGGCGACATGGTGGGGTATGGCGCAAGTCCGAATCAGGTGCTGGAACTGCTCCGTCCCTCGGCGACCTTGAGCGTCCGCGGAAACCATGACCGGGTATGTTGCGGCTTGACCCCCACGACCGGCTTCAATCCGGTGGCCCGAGCCGCCGCAGTCTGGACCAAGAGTGAGCTTTCGCCAGCGAATGCAGCTTGGCTGCGCGATGTTCCGCAAGGGCCGCTCCTTCCCAAGCAGCCCGGCGTGACGTGCGCGCACGGCTCTCCGCTGAACGAAGACCAGTACATCCTGAATATGCGGGACGCCTGGGCACCTCTCCAGCAGATGACGACGGCGGTAACGTTCTTTGGGCATACCCATGTGCAGGGCGGGTTTGCTCAGCAAGACCATGACTGGCATGAGCTTCGTCCGCAGCTTCTTCCGCAGCTTCGGAACGGTGCGGCTTCGTGGATGCTGCGACTGCTGCCCGGCATGCGCTACCTGATCAATCCCGGCTCGGTGGGTCAGCCGCGCGACGCGGATTGGCGAGCTGCCTTTGCCGTCTACGCGTCGGAGGGTCCCAAGGATAAGAACCCAACTGTGACCTTCCACCGGGTTCCTTACGATCTGACGGCCGCGCAGGGCCGCATCCTCATGGCGGGCCTGCCGGAGCGCTTAGCCACGCGGCTGCGGGAAGGCCGCTGAAGCAGACGATGATACGGCCTGCGCGAGCGGCATTGCATGGCTTAGGGGAGCGGTGGCGGAGGCTTGTAGCCGAAGTCGCGCTCGAGGGCCGCTGTAATAGCGAGTACAAGCTCGTCGGCGTAGGGGCGGCCGGCGATCTGGATGCCGATGGGCAGACCTTCGTTGGACCGGCCCACAGGTACGATCGCTGCGGGTGCGCCGAGCAGGTTAAACCATTGAGCGAAGCGCATCGCGTCCAAATAGGCAAGTGACCGGCCTTCCACCGTCCAGGCGCGTTCGCCGTGGCGGAACGCCGGAATGGCGCAGGCGGGCGAGAGCAGGATCGGGTAACGGCGCATCTCGGCGAGCAGCCGCGCGCGGACCAGGTCGATCTCGCACCAAGTGGTGAGTATCTCGCCGGCGGTGAGCGGAGGATTGCTTTGAGCGATGTCGAGGAAGTCGAGGAAGACCCGGCTAAGCTCTCCTTCTCGCCCGCGTGTGCCGGGTTCGATCAGCATCGCCCCGCAGATGACGAAGAGCGTATACCAGAGCTGGCGCGCTGTCTCAAGCGACGGCGGGCAGTACGGTTCCACCGGGAAACCTTGCGCTTGCAGCGACCGCACAGCATCCCGGACGGCCTGGCGTGTCTCGGCCGTGACCGGTACAAGGCCATCGTCTTCAAAGTAGCCGATCGGCGTTTGCTTGAGCGTTTCGGGCGAGACAAGCTGATAGGCCACCGGCGCGGCGATGGGATCGATGTCCAGAGGGCCCGCGACAACCCGGAAGAGCAGGTCAACATCGGCGATGGTGCGTGCCATCGGGCCGATGGTGCCGAGCAGCGCGAAGGGACCGATATTGACGGGCAGATGGCCGAAGCTCGGGATGCGTCCGGGCGTAGGCTTGAGGGTGCAGATCCCGGTGAAGTGGGCCGGGATGCGAACCGAGCCGCCGCCATCCGAGCCTAGCCCACCGGCGGAGAGGCCGGACGCGATCGCCGCCGACTCGCCTCCGCTTGAGCCGCCGGCAGTGCGGCCCAGATCCCATGGGTTGGCAGTCGGGCCGTACAGACGGTTGTCGCTGTCGTAAGCCATTAGGAACTCCGGGCAGTTGGTCGTGCCCAGGATGACGGCACCGGCACCGCGCAGGCGTTTGACCGTCTCGGCGTCTTCAGACGGGATGTATCCCTGGTTAAACAAGCTGCCGGTCTCGCAGCGGTGCCCGGCGACGGCAATGGAGCTCTTGATTGTCAGCGGCAGGCCGTGCAATGGGCCCCGCGGTCCAGTGGAGGCGTCGAGCGCGCGAGCCTGAGCAAGGACGCGCTCTGGGTCAAAGTCAACCAACGCGTTCAGGCTTGGGTTCATCTCCTCGATGCGGCGAATGTGCTCGGCTGCTAGCTCTTCAGCGGAAACCCGGTTCGTGGAGAGCAGCGTGAGCAGGCTGACGGCGGACTGGTGAAGCAGGTCGCTCATAGAAGCACTTTATCGCGATGGTGGGCCGATACGCTCCATCTCTGCGGAAAGAGCCTCGCAGACGGTGGCTACCTCGCCCCCGGCGATGCGGTTGAAGAAGGGCAGAGCGAGAGTGCGCGCGGCGACTGACTCGGTCACCGGCAATGCCGCGCTGTGCCGCCATGCGGCGTAGGCGGGTTGCAGGTGTATGGGCGCGAAGTAACGTCCGCAACCAATACCCTGCGCGGTCAGTTCGGCGGCGATGCGGTCGCGTTGCTCGGCGGTATACCGCTCGGCGAGCCTGACGACGTAGACGAACCAGCTGAGGCGCGCGCCGGGCACCTCTAGGGCGGGCAGGATGAGGCCCGGCACGTGTGCGAGGTGCTGATGGTAGAGACGTGCGACCTCGGCACGACGACTGAGGATCTCGTCCAGCCGCGCCATTTGGCCTATGCCCAGGGTGCAGGCGATCTCGGAGAGGCGGTAGTTGTAGCCCGGTTCGGTGTGCTGGAGCCAGTCGCCGGTGGGCGGGCGGCCCTGGTTACGCAGGCTGCGCACACAGGCGGCGAGTGCTGGGTCTCGGGTGACGACCATGCCGCCCTCGCCGGTGGTGATCTGCTTGTTCGGGTAGAAGGCGAAGACAGCAAGGTCGCCGAAGGAGCCGATGGGCAGGCCACCGATGTCACCGCCGATGGCCTCGCAGGCGTCTTCGATCAGCGCGAGGTTATGGCGTTGCGCTATAGACTGCAACCCGGTTATGTCGGCTGGGCAACCGAACGTATGGACGAAGATGATTGCTCGGGTGCGTGGCGTGATCGCTGCTTCAGCAGCGGCAGGTGCAAGGTTGAGTGTATCGGGGTCTATGTCAGCGAAGACGGGCGTCGCCCCCTCGTAGCGGACGGCGTTGGCGACGGCGATAAAGGTGAAGGACGGGATGATGACCTCATGCCCCGCACCGATTCCCAGTGCGCGTACGGCGAGGTGCAGACCGGCGGTGCCGGAGGAGACGGCGATGGCGTGGGCGACGCCGGTGAGCCGGGTGAAGCAGCTCTCGAAGTCGGCGAGCTTAGGACCGAGGCTGAGCTGCGGCGAACGCAGCGTGGTTGCGACCGCCTCAATCTCACGCTCGGTAATGTCGGGCGCGGAAAGTGGGACTCTCATGCAATTGGCTGGGAGCGCTTGCGGAGCATGCCTTCAAGCGGGGTGGCGCTGAGGACCTCGACGATACGCTCGGCGGCGTGGCCGTCGCCGTAGAGGTTGGTCGTGCCGTGGAGCGACTTCCGGAACTCCGGGCTGTGGGCGATGGCAAGCTGCAGGTTGAGCGACTCGGGATCTGGGTCGGCGTCAAGGATGTTTGGACCGCGCTCGCGGCCATGCTGGCGGAGGCCGACGTTGACGACGGGCAGCTCGAACGAGGCCGCCTCCATGATGCCGCTGCTGGAGTTGCCGAAGAGGGCGGTGGCCTCGCGGAGCAGGCTCCAGTAGGTGGTGGCGGGCAGGTTGACGAAGAGGTGAGCGTCGGCATGAGTGGCGCAGAACTGCCGGATGGCTTGCATGAGTCGGTGGCTGCCCGCATCGGCGTTGGGGTAGCAGAAGACAATCTGGCCCGGGACGGTCCGAAGGGCCTGGAAGACGGCGCTGGCCTCTGCGGTGGTGTCGGCGAGCAGGGTGACAGGGTGATAGGCGACGACGGTGACCGTTTCAGCCAGGGTGATGCCTAGCTGCTGCTGGAGCTGGCCGCGGGTGAGCAGGGTGCTCCGGCGGAGATGGTCGAGCGAGGGCGCGCCGGCGCGGGTGACGCGCCAAGGCTCTTCGCCCATGGCGATGACGCGGGTGCGAGCGGTCTCGGTAGAGGTGAAGTGGAGGTGCGCCATCTTGGTGAGAGCGTTGCGGACGGCGTCGTCGATGGCCCCTTCACTGATCTCGCCGCCCTCGATGTGGGCAAGGGGGATGCGTAAGGTCAGCGCGACGCCGGCCGGGGCGAGCATCTCGTAGCGGTCGGCGATGAGCAGCAGCAGGTCTGGGCGCATCTGGCTGAGGGTGTCCGCGAGCGAGAGGATGGCGAGGCCGAGCGTCTTGGCCATGCCGGTATCGGTGTCGGAGCTGAGCAGGCACTCGATGCGGGCGGCGACAGGGAGGCCGTCGCGCTCGATCTCGCGGAGGGTGGTGCCGAACTCGGGCGAGAGGTGGGCGGCCATGACGATCAGCTTGAGGTCGACGTTGGGATGGATGGCCAGGTCCTTCAGCGGCCAGTAAAGGTGGCTGTAGTCGGCGCGCGAGGTGGTCACAACGGCGATGCGGCGCTTTGTGTCGGCGTTCAAGCCCAGGCCTCGTGCCGTGCGGCCAGGGTCTCGCTGGGTTCGTACTCAGGGACGAGGACGGCGAGGGCGCGGAGCAGGTCGGGGAGGTTGGCTTGGCGACCGGCCTCGGTCAAGTCGCCGATGGCGGTTTCGACGGACGCGATGGGCGGCGCGGGGCTGACGATCTCGCGGAGCGCCGCGGTGGGTGGGCCGGCCCAGCGCTCGCGGCTGGAGAGCAGCGACTCAGTGAGCTTGTCGCCGGGGCGAAGGCCAGTGAACTCGATACCGACGCTGCTGTTGCGGGCCGCGAGCAGGCGCTGGGCGAGGTCGAGGATGCGGACCGGCTCGCCGAGCTCAGGGACCGCGATGGCCGGGCTAGAGGGAAGGTCGAGCGCGGCCAGCAGCGCGACGACGGCCCGGTCCATCGTCATGAAGTAGCGGGCGGCGTCCCGGTGCGTGACGGGGAGCGGGCGGCCGCGGGCGATCCGGTCGAGGAAGAGCGGAAGCACGCTGCCCTGGG
>CAXTWP010000032.1:0-6878 GCA_964247945.1 uncultured Acidobacteriaceae bacterium
GTGATGGTGCGCTAGAAGCCCGGACACACCAATTCGCTGGGGCTGATCAAGTTCATGTTCACGAACGAATACGATATCTATCTGCACTCCACGCCCGAGGTCCAGTTGTTCAATCGCACGCGCCGGGATTTCAGTCACGGCTGCGTCCGCGTCCAAAAGCCGGACGAACTGGGTGCCTGGGTGCTGAGCGGGCAGGACGACTGGGACCTGGAAAAGGTTCAGGACGCGATGAACAACGGCCCCGATAACAAGCAGGTCAATCTGAAGAAGCAGATGCCGGTGGTGATCTTCTATCTGACGGCCATGCCCGCCGAGGACGGCCAGATGCACTTCTTCGACGACATCTACGGCTACGATAAGGACCTGCGGGACCTGCTCGCCAAGGGGATGCCGTATCCGAAGGACCCGGTCAAGGTCAACCCCAAGACCAAGCCCGGCGACACCGTCTAGCCGGATGGAAGAACCCGCTCTGCCGGCGCTCGATGCCGCAAGCTTTCGCAGCAAGCTGATGACATGGTACCGGTTGCACGCCCGCAAGCTGCCCTGGCGCGGCTCAACCGACCCTTACGCGATCTGGGTCTCCGAGGTCATGCTGCAGCAGACGCGCGTCGCCGCCGTCATCGAGCACTACCATCGCTTTCTTGAGCGGTTTCCCACCGTCAAGGCCCTCGCCGCCGCCTCCGAGAACGAAGTGCTCGCCGCATGGTCGGGCCTCGGCTACTATCGCCGCGCCCGCATGATGCACCGCGCCGCCAAGGTCGTTGCGGAAGAGGCCGGCGGCGCGTTTCCGAGCACCTCCATTGCCCTCCGCCTGTTGCCCGGCATCGGCGAGTACACCTCCGCTGCGATCGCCAGCATCGCATTCGGAGAGAGCGTTGCTGTCCTCGACGGCAACGTGGAGCGCGTTCTTCTGCGCTTGGCGGGTCGTCCCGAGGAGAAGACCGCGGCCTGCCGGACTTTCCTCCTGGCTCTCGCCGCCGCGCTCGTACCACGGCAAACGACAAAGCGCAACGCGCCCGGCGACCATAATCAGGCTATGATGGAGCTGGGTGCAACGATCTGTCTTCCGCGAGGTCCGCTTTGCCTGCAGTGCCCCGTCTACACGCTCTGTCAAACGCGCGGCGAACACCGTACGCCGCCAAGGGCAAAAGCGAAGAGTAAGTTCGCGGCTTACCTGTATGCCGTGCGCGGCCGAGCTTCAGGAATCGAGGTGCTGCTCGAACAACGCCCGTCGGGCACCAGCCTGATGGCGGGCATGTACGAGCTACCGCCCCTGTCACTTGACGCTGTGGCGCAACGCGAGCCGATTCTGCGTCTGCGCCACTCCATCACCGACACCCTCTATATGGTGAAAATTTATGCTCCAGAGGACGGCACCTCGCCGCTCCATGCCCTATCAGCAGCACGATCAATGTTCCATTGGCAGCCGGCGTCCGCTCTTCAGGAGCTTCCGCTTACCGGACTGGCCCGCAAGGTGCTGCGCAAGCTACGCCTGATGTCTTAGTTCTGCGGCGGAGTTCTCGTTGTCTTCTCCTGCTCCTGCAAGGCCTTGTCCTGGTCTTTTTTGGCCGTAGCCTGCGCTTTTGCGGCCTTGGCGTTGGCGTTCGCCGCCTTCTCCTGCTGCTTCTCCTGCTTCTTCTGAGCTTTCAACTCCGCCTTGGTCATCGTTGTGCCGGTTGTGGGTGTGGCCGTCGTCTGCGAGACCGGGTCCGGCGTGGACGTGGGTACGGTCGTTTGCTGAGCGTTCAAGTCGGTGCCGGCCATACTCATCGTCAGGACCCATGCCGCCAAACCTGCTTTCATCGAGATACTTTTGATCATCAAACCACTCCTTTGTGGGCGCTAGCAGCAGTCCTTAAGTTTGGATGACACCTAGAGGACGAGGATGCCTCAAACGGGGCGTTGCACGGTTTTCGAGCGCCCTCCACCCGCAAGGCGCATCGAACAACATGAAGGCACGTACTCTCAACACCAGAAACGGAGATTTGGCATGAATCGCAGCGCAAGCGCAGTGTGGCACGGTGGTCTCAAGGACGGCAAGGGAACGGTCTCCACGCAGACCGGGGCACTCAAGGAGATTCAGTATAGTTTCGGTTCGCGCTTTGAAGAAGGCAGTGGCACCAATCCTGAAGAGCTGCTGGCGGCGGCACACGCGGGCTGCTACTCCATGGCGTTGAGCGCGCAGTTTACCGAGGCCGGGCTGAAGCCGGAGACGATTGAAACGACCGCCGCCGTCACCCTGGAAATGTTGAAGGAGGGCGGCCCCACCATCACCAAAATTCATCTGACGACGAAGGTCGCGGCCCCCGGCCTGGACCAGGCCAAGTTCCAGGAGTTGGCCAACAACGCCAAGGTTGGCTGCCCCCTGTCGAAGGTCCTCAAGGCCGCCGAAATTACCCTCGACGCTTCGCTGGTCTAAACGATCTCACAGTCAATGTGCATGGCTGTGACCGTGGTGATGGTGATGGCCATGCGCGACGGCTGTTTCGAGCGGAGGCGGCGCGCTGCAGCCGTGCGTCGTCTCGCAGCCAGTGGTCTCGAACTGAATTGTCGTGTGATGGATGTGGAAGCGCTCCCGAAGCGCGCCATTGATCCCTTCGAGTATCGAGCCGCACTCCGACATCGGCATCTCCGCGATGGTAATGTGGCTGGCCAACGCGTGCGACGACGAGCCGAGGCTCCAAACGTGCAGGTCGTGAACGTTCAGCACACCCTCAATTCCCTGCATCGCTGTTCGAATCTCCGCCAGCCGCACGGTGCGCGGTGTCCCTTCGAGCAGGATGTGCAGGGTCTCCCGCACGATGCCTACGGAGCTGTACAGGATCATCCCCGCAATCAGGATCGACAACAACGGATCGATCCAACTCAATCCGGTCAGCAGGATGCCCGCGCCGCCCGCGATCACCGCGGCCGTGGAGAGCGTATCGCCTAACATGTGTAGAAAAACGCTGCGGATGTTTACGTCGCCTGAAAACTTCCAGAGCAGGCTGGCAATCGCGCCGTTCATCAACACGCCCGCCGCCGCCACCATCATCATCAGCCTGGGAGCCACGGCTACCGGCGCGCTGAAGCGGTGAACCGCCGCTATTGCGATCCAGGCGGAGAGCACGATGAGCGTCAGCGCGTTGACAAACGCCGCGAGCACCCCTGCGCGCTGATAGCCGAAGGTCTTTTCTTCCGTCGCCGGACGCGACTGGAAGTAGACCGCCACAAACGACAGCAGGATCGCTAGCAGGTCGCTGACATTGTGCCCGGCCTCCGAGATCAGCGCCAGCGAATGAGCCCGAACCCCGAAGTAGAACGTCGCTACCACATACAGAAACGTCGCGGCCATGGAGACCTGCAGCACTCGCTGCATGGTGCGGTTCGGGCTGGCAACCATGTGCATCTATTCAAGTGTAGTGCAAGCTACTCGCGGCCGGTGACCCCATTCACATCGCCGCCGCTCTCCGGTTCCGGGGCCAAAACGATCTCCTGCTGTAGCCCGCTCCACTCCTCCGAGACCAGGATGCTGTCCGCCGGATTGCTCGGGTCGTAGCGTACCTGCACCGGCAGGTCGATACGAACGTGGCGCACGCGCTCGGCGAGCTGGGAGACATCCTGCACGCACTCATAGGTTACGCCGGCGCTGCGATAGCGGTAGATCAGCACCCGCGGCGGCTTCTGTTCGCCGGCTGGCGGCATCTCCACCAGGCCATCGCTGCTGGTCTCTTCGGTGCGGCCGTCGACGCCGACGATGCTGCCGTCGGTGATACGCCCCCTTTCGGCCAGCAGGGTCCGTCGTTGCAGTTCGATCTCGTCCGGCGTGGGGCGCTTGCGCGTGAGGGCGTACCAGGAGAAACCAAGGGCGGCGGCCACCAAAACCATCGCCCCGCCCACCTGCTGCCGGGTGATGCGGTCGAAGAAAAGAGTGGATGGAGGATGCGGAAGCACAGGGCCTGTGCACAGCATAGCCGATAAGGCGTCGATCTCAGCTCTCCATGATGCCGGCGACCGAAAATAGGGGCCGAGACGGTATACTGGAGTGTGACCAAGATACCGCATGCTCCTTCAGTATCCGGCCATCCGCTCGGGCATCCCTTAGACCTCGGCGGAGGCCGCCGCATCCGCTCGACCACCGTCATCTGCGTTCGCCGGGGCGACTCCGTCGTCATGGCCGCCGACGGCCAGGTCTCGCTCGGCGGAACGATTATGAAGGGGTCCGCAAGGAAAATCCGCCGCCTCTACCAGGACAAGATCCTCGCCGGATTTGCCGGTTCTACCGCCGACGCCTTCTCGCTCTTCGCGCGGTTTGAGACCAAGCTCGAACAGTACGCCGGCAATTTGGGCCGGGCAGCCGTAGAGCTGGCGAAAGACTGGCGCACCGACAAGATGCTCCGCCAGCTTGAGGCTCTGCTCATCGTCGCCGATCCTAAGCAGACCTTCCTGCTCTCCGGCACCGGCGACGTGATCGACCCGGACGAGGGCATCGCCACCATCGGCTCGGGCGGCAGCTACGCCCTGGCGAGCGCCCGCGCCCTGATGGAAAACACTGACCTGAGCGCCCGCGACATCGCCCTCAAAAGCCTCAAGATCGCCGGACAGATCTGTATTTACACCAACGACCAGATCACCGTGGAAGAGCTGAAGGCGGAGTGATAACTGGGGCACTTCATTGTGCAAGCCTAATCAGAGGAGCATCATCATGGCAATTTACCTCCCCGGAACCGCCGACGACCAGGCCCTCGCGCTCGATGAGATGACGCCGCGCGAGATCGTCGCCGAGCTGGACAAGTACGTCGTCGGGCAGCACGCGGCAAAGCGCGCCGTGGCCATCGCGCTGCGCAACCGCTCGCGCCGGCAGAAGCTCGCCCCCGAGCTCGCCGACGACATCATGCCCAAGAACATCATCATGATCGGGCCGACCGGCGTCGGCAAGACCGAAATCGCGCGACGTCTTGCCAAGCTGACCAACTCGCCCTTTCTCAAGGTTGAGGCGAGCAAATTTACCGAGGTCGGCTACGTCGGCCGCGATGTCGAGTCCATCGTCCGCGACCTGGTCGAGATCGCCATCGACATGGTGCGCGAGGAGAAGCTGGAAGACGTGGAGGACAAGGCCGAGCGGCACGCCGAGGACCGCCTCCTCGACCTGCTGCTGCCCCCTACACCCGCGAGCGGCCCCATCACCACGGCAGCTGCCGCGACCGCCGCCGCTTCCACCACCGAACCGGGCTCGAACGTCGTGCAACTTCCCGCCTCCGCGCTGGTCGACGACGTGACCCACGTCGAACCCGCCGCCACGGACGAGAAGACGGCCGACCGCCAGCAGCGCACCCGCGACAAGCTCCGCCAGCAGTTCCGCGAGGGCAAGCTCGACGAACGCATCGTTGAGCTGGATGTGCGCGACCGCAACCAGCCCTCGTTCGAGTTCATCTCCACCCAGAACCCGGAAGACATGGACATGAACCTCAAGGACATGCTCCCGGGTCTCTTCGGCCAGCGCACCAAGAAGCGCAAGATGAAGGTCTCGGAGGCCTTCGAGTACCTCGTCAGCGAGGAAGAGTCGCGCCTCATCGACATGGATCAAGTCGTCAAGCTGGCGGTCGAGCGCGTCGAGGACTCCGGCATCGTCTTCCTCGACGAGATCGACAAGATCGCCGGGCGCGAGGGCGGCCACGGCCCCGATGTCTCGCGCGAGGGCGTCCAGCGCGACATACTGCCCATTGTGGAAGGAACCACCGTCAATACGAAATATGGTATGATTTCGACTGATCACATCCTCTTTATCGCCGCTGGCGCGTTCCACGTCTCCAAGCCGTCGGACCTTATTCCGGAGCTGCAGGGCCGCTTTCCCATCCGTGTCGAGCTGCACTCGCTGACGGTGAACGACTTCATCCGCATCCTCACCGAGCCGAAGTCGTCGCTCGTGAAGCAGTCGACTGCGCTGCTCGAGACCGAAGGTCTCAAGCTCGAGTTCACCCCCGAGGCCCTCGCCGAGATGGCTCAGTTCGCCTTCCGCGTCAACGAGACGACCGAAAACATCGGCGCGCGCCGCCTCCACACCATCATGGAACGCGTGCTCGACGAGATTAGCTTTCAGGCCCCGGATCTGTTCAAGTCGCCGCGCGCGGAGGCCACCTCAGAAGGCGTAATCGCCGAGATTGGAGCCTCTGCTCCGCTAGGCTCCGAGCCGCAAACACCCGCGTCGCCATTGCCTGTCATCGAAAGGAAGAACGACGATGGCACGGTACAGAAGGTGATTGTGGTCGATCCTGAATACGTGCGACAGCAGGTGGCGAGCATCGCTAAGGATCAGGACCTCAGCCGCTATATCCTCTAGCCATGCGTGTACACACCATGGCCTTGCTCTACTTGTTGGTTGTCAAACGGGTTTGCACAGCGGATGGCTTCTATGTTCGACGAGTCTGCAGGAAGCCGGTGCCACAGGGGAGGCGCTCGTCACCGGTGCTCAGCGCAAGACAATCCGAGTCCCTGCATGAGATTCATCGGTGAAGGTGACTTGACGATTGCTCATCTGAGCGTGGGTGACGCCCAGGAGCGGAACCATCGGTGCATGATCCGCAGGCGCGAGGCAGGCGAGGGATTGAAGGCACTTCAGTTGCGTAGGCAGACCGGGAACCTGGTTCCAGCCTTGGATAAGGTACTCCTCGAGCTGTGAACTGTCACCCTGCTGGACGAGCACGTCGTTCGAGTAGTTGATGAAGACGCGGGTGCCTGTCTGTTTGACCTCGTTGCGGTACACCGTTGCGATCGGGTCGCGCAAGTAGAGCCGTCTGCGATTGACAGCGATGAACGCTACAGCCACAAAGGTCACGATCAGCAAGAAGGTTCGCATCGTCTCCTATCTTACAGGGTGAACAAAGCTACTTCTTTTCTTC
>CAXTWP010000032.1:6888-7621 GCA_964247945.1 uncultured Acidobacteriaceae bacterium
CGTGGTACTCCTGCTCGGTGTTGATGTTCCACAGCGCGGCTTTATCGACGTGACCGGCGATGATGCCGTCTACGGCGGTCATGGCGGTGAGCATGGAGTGATCCTGGTTGTTGTACTTGTGCATGCCGTTGCGGCCTACAAGGAAGAGATTCTCGAAGCTGTCCGACCATTGCCGCAACTCATCGAAGCGGTCGTAGGTTCCAAAGTAGGCGGGGTAGGTCTTGGGAACGCGGACGACGTGGGCATCACTGACTGCATCGGCATCGAGGATACCGATCCTGGCGACCTCGGCGATGGCGAACTTCTTCAGGTCGTCGTCCGCCATCTTCCACAAGGCGTCGGTGTCGTAACAAAAGTATTCCAGGCCGATCCAGACCTTGCCGGGGTCGGAAACCAGGTACGGACTCCAGTTGTTGAAGATCTGAAGGCGGCCAAGCAGAACGTCCGGCTCCTGGACATAGATCCATGTGTCCTTGAGCAGGCCGCCGTCCGGCTCATGCACCTTCAGGCGTTCGGCGAGTAGGCCTACAGTGATGAAGTCGCGATACTGGAGTCCCTCGGCAATCTCGCGGATGGCGGGCGGAACCGGGGCGTCGATCGCGCGGACCAGCTCCTTCATCGGCATGGTGGAGAAGAAGTAGTCGCCTCGACAGGTCTGGCGTTCGCCGGAGTCGTGAACTGCGTTGATCGCGACGACGCGATTGCCCTCACAGTGGATGGTGTCGACCCGCCC
>CAXTWP010000032.1:7631-15259 GCA_964247945.1 uncultured Acidobacteriaceae bacterium
ATGCTCCCAAAGCTGGCCGGGGCCGAACTTCGGGTACATGAAGCGCTCGATCAGGCTGGTATCGATGCCCTTCTGCGAAATGTCCGAACGATTGACGGCCGAGCGGCTGAAGGTCTTCTTGACGAAATGCTTGACGGCGGTCGTCAGAGACAATCCTTTGATCCGTTGCGCGCCCCACTCAGCGGAGATCTGATCGCAAGGCGTACCCCAAACCTTTTCGGTGTAGCTCTTGAAGAAGGTGAGATACAGTTGGCGGCCGAAGCGATTGATCAGGAAGTCTTCGAGGCTCTTCTCCGGCGTAATCCGGCGCACGCGGGAGACCAGATAGCTTGTGCCCACACGCGCGGTACGAACCAGGCCAAGGTTGCTGAGAGTCTCACCCGTAAGCGTGATCGGGTAAGCGAAGAACTTACGTAAATAGTAGATGCGGCTCTTGCGCGGGCGGATGAGCATCACCAGATCGGGGTCGGCAGGCTCTTCGAGGACTGCTGTACTTGTATGGCCGTGGGCTGCGGGGTAGGGGTGGCCCTGCGGGTCTGTCTCCTCTGTGTCTGTTTTGATGCCGGTGATCCGGGGACTCGCGCCGCGCAGGACAGGTTCTTGCTCAAGCCTGGATGGAAGGGCGCGGCTCTTACCCTGGTAGCTGATCTGTGAATCGCGTGAACAATCGGCCGCATTGTCCTCAACCGGTGGCATCAGGTCGATCCACCACTGCATGACGCGGTCCGACTTTGAGAAGAAACGGTGACCGCCGATGTCCATGCGGTTGCCCTTGTAGCGGATGGTGCGCGAGATACCGCCAATCTCCCGGCTGGCCTCCAGCAGGATGGGGAGGATATTGCTCCGGCGGAGCAGTTCAAGTCCCGCAGTCAGTCCCGCCGGACCCGCCCCGATGATGATGGCTTTTTTCTTCACGCTGCTCCCGTGGGTACCGTCTTTCTTGATGGTGAGGCGCGATGGCGGCGCATCCCATGCCGTATGGAGTCCTTTCCGTTAGACGAGGTTGCACCTCCTTGGCAACCGAGCAGAATGTGTCGCCTGAGCGACACACCGTACCTGTATTTTCGTACGGCAAAAAGAAGGCCGGGAGTTCAGCTCGCACGGGAGGCACTCGCCGTCACGCAAGTGCCTCCAAACGCTAAGCAACGGCCAGTTCAGGATGACCCGCGACCTGAAAGGTCAGGCCGGCGGCATCCGTTCCCACCAGCACATGGTCGCCCTGGAGTATGCTGCCGTCCAGGATCCTGACGGCGAGCTTATCCTGAACCAGGCGCTGGATGGCGCGCTTGAGTGGACGAGCACCGTAGGCGCGGTCATAGCCCGCCATAAAGATGGCGCGGCGCGCTTCCGGGGTCATCGCAATCGTGATCTTACGGTCCGCCAGCAGCCGTTCCAGATCGGCAAGACGCAGGTCGATGATGTGCTCCAACTGTTCTTCGCCGAGCGGATGGAAGACGACAATATCGTCGACGCGGTTGAGGAACTCAGGCCGGAAGTGTTCGCGAAGGACGCCCATCACGCGGGTGGTCGCCTCCTGGAAACCTTCGTCGCCGTCCGCCCAGGCGGTCGAAAGCAGGTTCGCGCCAAGGTTCGAGGTCATGATCAGGACGGTGTTCTTGAAATCGACCGTGCGTCCCTTTGAGTCCGTGAGGCGGCCATCATCGAGCACCTGGAGCAGGACGTTGAAGACATCCGGATGGGCTTTTTCAATCTCGTCGAAGAGAATGACCGCGTAAGGCCGCCGGCGGACCGCCTCGGTGAGCTGGCCGCCCTCGTCATGGCCGATGTACCCTGGAGGCGCGCCGATCAGCCGGGAAACAGCGTGCTTCTCCATGTACTCAGACATGTCGATCCGTACCATGGCGGCCTCGTCGTCGAAGAGGAACTCGGCGAGCGCGCGCGCGGTCTCGGTCTTCCCGACACCGGTGGGGCCGAGAAAGATAAAGCTGCCGATAGGACGCTTGGGATCGGAGAGCCCGGCGCGTGACCGGCGAATGGCGTTGGCGACCGCTTCGAGCGCCTCATCCTGGCCGATGACACGCTCGCGCAGCCGCGACTCCATCTGGATGAGCTTCTGCATCTCGCCTTCGAGCATCTTCGAAACAGGAATGCCGGTCCACTTGGACACCACGCGAGCGATATCCTCCTCATCGACCTCTTCCTTCAACATGCGGTTGGCGTCGCCGGAGCCGGAGTCTTGCGTTGCCGTAAGAATGCGCAGCTCGACTTCGAGCTTGGGAATCTCACCGTACTGGAGTTCGGCCGCGCGCTGGAGATTGCCCTTGCGGGTCTCGTCCTCGGCCTGGAAGCGAAGCGCTTCGAGCTTTTCCTTTAACTCGGCGATTCGGCCAATGGCTCCCCGCTCGGTCTGCCAGCGCGCACGCAGGGCGGCGGATTGCTCCTTTACTTCAGCAAGCTCGCGCTCCACGTCTTCGCGCCGTTCACGCGAGGCCGGGTCGGTCTCGCGCTTCAACGCCTGCCGCTCGATCTCGAGCGAAGTGGCTCGGTGTTCCAGGTCGTCGATCGCCACGGGGACGGAACCGATCTGGATCGCCAATGCCGCTGCGGCTTCGTCTACCAGGTCGATGGCCTTGTCCGGAAGGAACCGGTCGGAGATGTAGCGGTGGCTCAGGGTCGCGGCCGCGACAATAGCGGAGTCCTTGATGCGGATCTTGTGGTGCGCCTCATAGCGCTCTTTGAGGCCGCGCAGAATCGCCACCGTGTCCTCGACATTCGGCTCTCCCACGTAGACGATCTGAAAGCGCCGTTCGAGCGCGGCATCCTTCTCGATGTACTTCTTGTATTCGTTGAGCGTGGTCGCACCGATGGCGCGCAGCTCACCCCGGGCCAGAGCCGGCTTGAGCATGTTGCTGGCGTCCATCGAGCCTTCGGAGGCACCCGCGCCGACCAGTGTATGCAGCTCGTCGATAAACAGGATCACTTCGCCGTGTGACTCCTCAATCTCCTTCAGCACCGCCTTCAGGCGCTCTTCAAACTCGCCGCGGAACTTGGCTCCGGCGATCAGTGCGCCCAGGTCAAGCGAGCACACCCGCTTATTGCGAAGGATCTCCGGCACGTCGCCCAGAAAGATACGACGCGCCAGCCCCTCGACGATAGCCGTCTTGCCGACGCCGGGCTCGCCGATCAGCACCGGGTTGTTCTTCGTCCGGCGCGAAAGCACCTGGACTACGCGGCGAATCTCCTCGTCGCGCCCAATCACCGGGTCAAGCTTGCCGCGCCGCGCCAGTTCCGTCAGGTCCTTCGCATACTTTTCCAACGCCTGGAACTTGCCTTCAGGGTTCTGGTCAGTCACCCGTTGCGAGCCGCGCACGGCGGTCAGTGCCTTCAGGATGCTGTCATGCGTCGCTCCATAGGCCGCCAGCGCGGGCTGCACCGGGTCGCCCTTCGCCTCAGTCAGCGCCAGCAGCAGATGCTCGGTCGAGCAGAAATCGTCCTTGAAGTTCTCCGCCTCCTTGAATCCCCGATCGAGTACCTTCTGCAGCGCGCCGGACATGCCCGGCTGCGTCCCTCCCTGCACCTTCGGCAGGCGAGTGATCGCCGCGTTGACGCCGCTGAGCAGCTGCTCGGCCGGCACACCGACTTTTTCAAGCACCGGCAGTACCACGCCCTCGCGGTCCTCCAGCAGCGCCGCCAGCAGGTGCAGCGGCAGCACCTCGGGGTTGCCGTTCTCGGCGGCCTGCGAGCTTGCGCCCTGTAGCGCTCCCTGTGCTTTGAGTGTCAACTTCTCCCACTTAATGGCCATGTTGTCCTCTCCGACACGATGATTCTAAAGAAAGAACGGGAGATCACCTCGCGATGACCTCCCGCCCTGAGTCGCACACCGGTGATTACGCGTTCTGATTCGCACCGATCTGAACCGCTTCGTTGTTCCTGGCTGCCATATTGGTTGAACCGGAGATCTCCACCTTCACCTGCTTGGGTTGAGCTTCCGGCTTCT
This sequence comes from uncultured Acidobacteriaceae bacterium, assembly GCA_964247945.1. Classification (GTDB taxonomy): domain Bacteria; phylum Acidobacteriota; class Terriglobia; order Terriglobales; family Acidobacteriaceae; genus Edaphobacter. Next base: position 11,590 of record CAXTWP010000032.1, read on the forward strand.
TGCTGAGCGAGATGTTGAGCACACCCGCGTCGTAAGAGGCCGATACCTGTTCCGTGTCGATCGTCTGCGGCAGGGTAAAGCTGCGCGCAAAGGTCCCGAAGCGGCGCTCGATGCGGTGGAAGTTCTCCGCCTTCTCCTCGGCCTCGAAGCGGCGCTCACCCTTGATGGTGAGGGTCTGGTTCTCCACGCGAATGTCAATATCCTCCGGCTTCAGCCCGGGAACCTCCAGCTTCAGAACCAAAGCCTGGGCGTCCTCATAGATATCCACCGCAGGGACAAAGCTGCCGGTCGGTCCAGCTTCATTCGACTCTGCAACCGCCGGGCGGGCAAACTCAGAGAAGATGGAATTCAAGCGGTGCTGGAGCACGGCTACGTCCTGCAGAGGGGAACGCAACGGAACAAATCGGGTCATCGTCGTCATAACACACTCTCCTTGAGTAATTAGATGGGCGGGACTTACAACCTCCCGCAGTACATCTGACGCTTATGTTAGCACAAGGTTGCATAAAATGTGAGTGTCAACCGCTCAGGTAGTACGCGCGCGGTGAATTTGTGTAGTTGGACCTCCATGCTGCGATTGCTGCTGAAGCATCAGCGTCCGTCATCGCGGCTAACGGGTTCATCTCAAGCTTGACCGGAGTGGGCGCGCAAACTCGTGATGCTCGGAGTTGAACCTCCACTTGAGTCGACCACGCTTATAAGCCCATCTCATAGAACCCACGTACCACCCAAACCGCTATGATCAGGATCTGACTCCCTACCGTCCGTTTCGAGCCCGGTGCGTACAAAGCAGCCGCCCTTGACACAGCCGATACTATTTGGCCGTGGAAAGACGCAGGCTGCTTGACGCACGACGCGTCCGGCAAGCTGAACCTGGTTTGTAGCTGGTCTGACCTCAAGCCATTTGCTTTGAAGACCCTTGTAATTATGTGTGGGCAGCGGATACCTTATTGCCGCCTTGCAAACGATCTCACTGCACGATCTTTCCGTCCGCGGCTGTTGCCGGTGCGGATCGTTTCGGCGCATCCGGAGTGCTCGATACCTGCCATCCGTTGCTCGTGTTGGTCAGCGTCGCCTGGCCGGTCTGCGGCCCGGCGAGATCGGCTTGGAGCTGCGGGAAGGCCGTCCGCGTCTCCGCCGCCGAGGCCCATCCCGGCGCGTCCGAAAGGGCGTACTGGTAAGCAATCTGCGTCGTCGCCCCCGGCTGGTCGTTCGTTGGAGTAGTGCTGGTGATGCTCGACACCTTGCGGTGCCCGTAGCAGAAGTTGCCGAAGCCCGGCTGCGAAGCATCTGCCGTCCAGGCCGATCGTCCCTTGTCCGACAGGTCATAATTGTTCGCCTGCTGGCTCAGCACGATCAGCTTCTTCTTCTCGACTGAGGTCCGTGCCAGCAGCCCCTGGTCGACCAACGCGTCATAGGGCTTCGTTTTATCCGCATCCGAGGTCGCTACCTGGAGCGGGAACTTGACCTCATCGCTCCACAGGCACGCCGGGTGCGCCGCGTAGTACGTATTGATAGCGCTCGTGAAGTTCGTCGTGTTATCGGCCTTCTTGCTGCAACCGGCATTCAACAACGCAGCTATGCCGCAAAGCGCAGCCGCACGAAAGATGGGATGGGCAACAGGTCGCATCGGGGTCGATCTCCTCACCGTGTGGGATGCAGATTCGGAGGCGCCCGCATAGCTGCGTCGGCACTTGCTTTCTTGGTGGTCATTCCGGGGGACCCGTTGTTCGACGGCTGCGCTACAACCAGCCCTTCCCCCGCGCGATCCGCGCCGCGTCCACCCGGTTCGCCGCGCCGAGCTTGGCGATGATCTCTGACAGGTAGTTGCGAATGGTGCCCTCCGAAAGACGCAGCTCCCCGGCAATCTCGCTGCTCGTCTTGCCGTCACCCGCGCGTTGCAGGATCTGCCGCTCCCGCTCCGTCAGCGGGTCCACCTCAACCGACCATGCCTCGGCCGCGAGCGCCGGATCAACCACGCGCAGCCCGCGATGCACCCGCCGCACCGCATCCGCCAACTCCGTCGCGGGCCGGTCCTTCAGCAGATAGCCGCGCGCTCCGGCGTCCATCGCCCGCCGCAGATAGCCCGGCCGCGCGAACGTCGTCAGAATGATCGTCCGCGTCCTCGCTTGGCTGCGCGTCAACTCCGCCGCCAGCTCGAGCCCCGTCATCTTCGGCATCTCGATGTCGGTCACCAGCACATCGGGGGTCAGCTTTCGCACCGCGTCGAGCGCCTCGCGCCCGTTCGCCGCCCGGGCAACGACCACAATGTCCGGCTCCAGCTCCAGCAACGCCGCCAGGGCCCCCAGCACCATGCCCTGATCCTCGGCGAGCACCACCCGGATTGCCGTCATAGACCCGTCGCCGCCGGAATGTCGACCCTCACCGTTGTCCCTTGGCTCGTATTCAGCGAGAATCGGCCACCCACCTGCTGCACCCGTTCCCGCATCCCGCGCAGCCCGTTGCCCTCCCGCGCAACCAGATGCACGCCGTCGTCCTCCACGATCAGCGCGTGGCGGCCCGCCGCCGTCGTAAAGCTCACCCGGCAGTGCGTTGCCCGGGCGTGGCGCACGATGTTCGTCACCGCCTCGCGCAGGGTCAGCGAGAGCACCGTCTGCGCCTCGGCGCTCAGCGTTGTCGGCGCGGAATCCACCTCCGCCAGCGTCAACGCCACGCCCGCCGCGTCAAGCGTGTGCCGCGCCATCGCCATCTCGGCTTTCAAACCCTGCCCCCGGTAGCCGCCGATCGCCTCCCGCACCTCGGCCAAGGCCGTCCTTGCCGTGTGCTCAACATCTGCTATCTCCGCCGCCGCCCGAGGCGGATCACGAATAATCAGCCGCCCTGCAAGCTCCGCCTTCAGCACAATCACCGACAGCGTATGCCCCAGCACGTCATGCAAGTCGCGCGCGATCCGCTCCCGTTCCGCCATCGCCGCCAAAGCCGCATTCTCCGCCTGCGCCTCCCGCAGCCGCACTCCCGCCCGCTTCTGTTCCGCCGCAAACAGGTTCGCCAGACCCACGACGAAGATAAAGCCGAACGCTATCGCAAAGTTGATCGGGTTCTCCCGCAGCACCGCCCAGCATCCCGCAACCCCCACAGCATCCGCAACCAGCAGCCACACCGACCGCCGCAACGAATCTACGACAAACGGCCCCCACGCCGCCGCGAAGATGAAGAAGTACGTCCCGCCGATATTGAAATGAACGGTCGCTACCCCGAACAGCACCATTACCCCAAGCAGTGCCAGGCGCACCTCCCGCCGGGGCGTCTCCACATACCAGACATACATCCCCACAAACGCGGCAAAGATGGTCAGGCACTCCGCCCAGTACACCGCATTCCGTCGCAGCACCGGTTCGATGAAAAAGAACACCGCATAGACCAGCCAGATGTAATCCGCCGCCCGCCGCCTGGGCAAGTCCTCACACGCCGTCCTACGTATCGCCCACTCCGCCATAATTCCGCCAGTCTACTTCGTCCGCTTCATTCAACCCCGGGTCTCATCCTCAAAGAGAGCCTGTGTTGTTGAGGACAAACTCATCGAACGGTTGCAGCTGACTCGAAATCAAGCTCCATTCTCCTGCCGCTGAAAGACCATCCAACTCGCCGCCAGCATGGTTGCCGTAAAGCCCAGCAACCCCGCCCAATGCGCGCCAAGGGACATCTTGTC
>CAXTWP010000032.1:15269-15810 GCA_964247945.1 uncultured Acidobacteriaceae bacterium
ACCCGAAGATGCTCTCCATCAGCTGCGCAAAGTGGTAGGTCGGCAGCCAAGGCGCAATCTGCCGCACCAGCTTGGGCAGGTACTGAATCGGAACCCACAACCCGCTCAAGAACGACATGGGCAGATAGATCAGGTTCACGATGCCTGGAGCCGCGTTCGCCGGCACCAGCAGCGCCAGCAGCAGTCCCATGCTGGCAAAGCACGCCGCTCCGACCGCCGCCAACCCCAGCATCTTGGCGCTCTCTACCGGCGTCAGCGATACTCCCGCAAACCCAACCCCGATCGCCATCAGGCAAGCCACAATCACCACGCCGAACGCCATCGCCGTCAGGCACTTGCCCACCAGATACGCCATCGGCGGCATGGGGCTTGCCCGCTTCAGCTCCAGCCATCCCATCGCCCGCTCACTCGCCAGGCCGACCCCAATCCCAAACAGCGCCGCGCCAATGGTCCCAAAGCACGCATAGCCGCCCAGCATGGCCTTCGCCACATTCACCGGCCCATCAAATGCATGCCGGTTGGCCACGCCGAAGAGCACGTA
>CAXTWP010000033.1:0-5555 GCA_964247945.1 uncultured Acidobacteriaceae bacterium
CACACAAAGTGCAACAAATCCCGGACAAGCAGCAAAGACTCTATGTGGATACCGCCTAAGCCGCCGTAGGGACAACCTCGTTCTGTAGAACTTCGCATCGCCCTAGACGCAGTGACTGCAGACCGACTTGGGTTAGGCGACGCCAGCGAGCAAGGACATAAAATTCCTTCTTAGCTCTGACCTTCAGCGCTAAGTGGCGGGTGTCCTTCAGCGCTATTTAGCGGCCAATCGGCGTCTTGGGAGTCGACTGAGTTGCCGCACGATTCGGAGCTCGATGGGTCTGAACCCCGCCTCAACGAGTGCATCGGCATGTTGTCTCTCATCGATATTCGTCACGTGGGTCAGTTCCAGGCCTCCGCAAGACTGTCCGAAAGGCGAACTGCGCGTGGTTTCCGCAACATGCTGAAAACAGATGATCAGAAAAAACAAATGGCGCTGTTAGGTTGGGTGCGGTTGTGGACAGATGGGGGTAAAGAGACGGCGTTAGCTCTATACAACCATTCACAATCGTAATATGGGCATGTTCAAGTTCTCGGTAACCCATTGTCGGCGCTATCTCAATCGAGACTGACGACAATACACTTCTGTCAGCCCTTTGCGGCTGGCTGCTTTAGGTTCATTCTAGTCTGCATGATAATGGTTGCTGATGGGCATCATTGTGGTGATCGAAGACGACACTCGCATTCAAAAGACGCTGCGCCGTCTGTTTGAGGGGGAGAACTACGAAGTACAAATCCTCCATGACGGTGTGAATGCGAAAGAGGCAACGAGCGCGCCGGGGATAGAGGCCGTTGTGCTTGACCTGATGCTGCCGAAGATCTCGGGGCGTGAGGTGTGCCGCAACCTGAAAGAGCAGCAACCGAATCTGCCTGTCGTCATCTTGAGCGCTGTGAGTGAGGTGGCGGACAAGGTGCTGCTGCTGGAGCTTGGAGCGGACGACTACATGACTAAGCCGTTCAGCCCGCGCGAGCTGCTCGCGAGGGTCCAGGCGGCGATTCGCCGCAGCAACCGCATGGGGGCGAAGGTCAAGGCCGCGACGGGTTTTGGAGATGTCATCGTCGATCTGGAGCAGATGGAGGTGGTACGGGCGGGAGTGCCGGTGAGCCTGACGGCGCAGGAGTTCAAGCTGCTGCGATACTTCTTCGAGAACCCCATGCGGGTCATCTCGCGGCAACAGCTTTTGACAGAAGTTTGGGGGTATGAGGCCTACCCGACGACAAGAGCTGTGGATAATCAAGTCTTGAAGTTGCGGCAGAAGCTGGAATCAAAACCGACAGAGCCTCGTTATCTAAGAACGGTCCACGGTGCCGGCTATAGGTTTGTTCCCGAAGGTTAGACCAGGGGAACTATTGGCGATTCGAACAGGAGCCAGATGAGACGCGGAAGACTGGGTATTCGAAAAAGTCTGTTCTTCGTCTTGCTGACTATCGTCATCTCGATGACATCGTTGTTCCTGCTGTTGGCCGGCTTTACGGTCAACCGGCAGGTCGGACGTACGTCTTTGGCGGAGATGGTCCGTTCGCGCGTTACCTTTCAGGCAATCGAACAGCAAAGGCAAGACCTACTGCTTCGCCAGACAGCCATACTGTCCGCGCTTCCCAGCCTGAAGGCCTTGATGACCACCAACGATCAGCCGACCATCGTGGACGCAGGTAAGACGTTCTGGCAGACAAGCGGCAGCGACATCTTTGCGCTGATGCGTCCGGACGGAACTCTTCTGGCAGTCTACTCCAACGGTCGTTCCGTAGCGGCCGAAGATTGCACACCGGCACTGGCAAACTCCCGCGATACACCCTACAGAACTACCCTCATCCTCAGCTCGGGGCGTCTGTTTGAGGTCGCCACAGAACCTATTTCCTTTGCTGCGGGAGAGCAGCGCCGGGTGCTGGGGTATATCAGTACCGGGTATGAGTTGAACGATCACATGGCCAGCATGGTGGAGCGTTCCCCCGCCGGACAGGTGGCCTTCGCAACTCCGGACAGGGTGATCGCATCCACGCTCGAAGCCAGCCAGGTGCGAACGCTGACACCGGCAATCACAGCGGGTCTATCTGGAAACGAGCTCACGCGCACCTTGAAGCTCGAGGATGAAACCTATATGGCTTCCTCCGTTCTGCTTCAGGGCGCAACGGGCATAACGCCTTCGATCTACCTTGTGTTGTTGCAATCGGACCAGGAGAAGACCACCCTGCTGAGGCAGCTTAATGGCGGGATTTTGGCCATCGGCGTGTTGCTTCTGCTGGTGGGCGGCGGCGTTGCGTTCGCACTTGCGGGGACTGTCACTCGACCGCTGGACGCGCTGCTGCAAAGCACACGACAGATGGAGCGCGGAGAGGTCATAGCCCCGGTGCCTGCGACGGGCCCACAGGAACTGCGCGAGCTACGCGAGGCGTTTGAGAAGATGCATGCCGAGGTGCTGTCCAGCCAAGCCAAACTGGTCGAGGGCGAACGTCAAGCCACCATCGGCCGCCTGGCCAGTTCCATCTCTCATGACCTGCGCCACTATCTCTCGCCCATCTATGCGAATGCGGAGTTTCTCGCTTCCAGCACTTTGTCCAGTGAAGAGCGGTCTGAGCTACTCAACGAGATTACCGAGGCTTCCCGGGGCATGACTGAGTTGCTCGATGCCATTCTCACCTTCAGTAGGACAGGCCTCGCCATACAGCTTGCGCCGGCCTCGATTACGGCTGCCGTGCAGCGCGCCCTGGCGATGATTCAACCCCACCCGGACGCACGTGGAGTGGTGTCTAAGACTGGTGGTCTTGCTGAGTTGGCTGGTTGCATCGACGGGAAGGAGCTGCAGCGTGCGGTCTATAACCTGCTTCTCAACGCGTGTCAGGCAGCACGGCGTTCGTCGTCGCCGGCGGCTATCAGCATCCTGCTTCAGCAAGAGACCGACTTGAACGGTAACGCGGTCGCGGCCATCCGCATCCGCGACAATGGTGAAGGTGTGCGCGACGAGATCGCTCTTCGTCTCTTCGAGCCGTTTGTCAGCGCAGGCAAGGAGAGCGGCATCGGTCTGGGGCTGGCGCTGGTGAAGCGCATCGTCGAAGCCCATGGAGGAAGTGCCGGAATGCGGCGGATCGAAGACGACGCTGCTGGGTGGCAGACGGAGTTTTTCCTGCTCATTCCCTCTGACCCCTCCATGGCCCCTGCCGTTGAGCGCGAAGCTTCTTTGGGGGTGACGCCATGATCCGAATCCTAAGAAGGCGCTATTTGCGCCAGGTGTCGACGATGGTCCTGGCTTCATTGCTCTATATCGTGGCGGCACTCCCTGCGAAGGCACAGACGGAGGGCAGTGCCGATACCTCGGTATCGCAGCAGTTAGAAAAGGTGGCTGCTGAATTGCGCGCAACGCAGCAACAGGTAGAGCAGTCCCAGAAACAGATTCAGCACATGCAAGCGGAGATTGACCGCCTGCGCTCGCTGCTGGCTGTCAAGGATGCGCTACCGAAGTCGGGTCAGACTAAGGCACCTCCGACCGCATCGGCCGCTGCAACCGAGTCCTCTGAGCGCAGCTCCGACACATTGGAAGACATTGACATTCTCCAGTCCGCATCGGCCCAGCAGCAACAGACCAAGGTCGAAAGCTCGTCGAAATTCCCGGTGCGGTTGACCGGGTTGGTGCTGTTCAACTCCTTCGTCAACCAAGGCACGGTCGATCAGATCGATCTACCCAGCAGCGCGCTGCTTCCCAGCACCACCAGCAGCAACACGAGTACGGGGGCAAGCCTGCGGCAGACGATCCTCGGCTTGGAAGGAACCGGGCCCGTGCTGGGCGGAGCGCAGACGAGCGCCCGCGTCAGCATGGACTTCTTCGGGGGAGTTACAGGTTCGGCGACCAGCGGACCAGCGGGAGCAGTGCGCCTGCGCACTGCAGCGATTACAGCTGCATGGTCGCATGACACGCTTGAAGCCAACTATGACATGCCACTGATCTCTCCTCGTTCACCAGACTCGTTTGCTACGGTCGCGCAGCCTTCGCTGGCATGGTCGGGCAATCTTTGGACGTGGGCTCCTCAGTTCTTGTGGACGCACTCCTTACCTCTCCACAACCCCGACCGGGCGCTGTCGTTCCAGCTAGGCCTGCTCGATACGCTCACGCTCAATGCCGCAAGCAACCTGACCCAGCGGTCTATCGGAGCTGGCGAGGCGTCCGGCCAGCCCAGCTACGAAACACGTCTCGCCTACAGCTCCGGCAAGGATCAGCATCGCTTTGAATTCGGCATTGGAGGCCTGTACGGCAGGCAGGACTACAAAGGCAACCAGCGGGTTGATACCTGGGTAACAACAGCGGACTGGATCGTTCCCTTGGGTACACGGCTACGTCTAGCAGGAGAGCTATACCGAGGCCGTGGCCTTGGCGATCTCGGCGGCGGTGCCTATCGCAATACTGTGACGTATAACTTTCCGAACAGCACGGCGACCTATCTCCGTGCGCTGGACACTGAGGGCGGCTGGCTTCAGTGGAGCTACAAGCTCTCCTCTACTCTGGGCGCAAATGCTTCCATCGGCCAGGATTCCGCCTCGGGCAACGAGCTGCGCAACTCGGTGCCGTTGTCGGGTGCCAGCCCCATCTTCTTCTACGCCCGCAACCGTAGCATCGTAGGCAACCTGGTCTTCCGTCCGTGGTCGTCCATCATCGTCTCGCCTGAGTACCGTCGCTTGCAGAGCTGGCCCATCTTCGGCAGCGTCAACACGGCCAACATCTACACGCTGACATTCGGCTATCAGTTTTGATTTTGGAGACCCCGCTCATGCCCCACATTTCCAGAACAGTGAACATCTTTCGACGGACCGCGCTGCTCCTGTTCGCTGTCGTCGTCACGGGCAACGCCCTCACACATCCCGCGCATGCTCAGACCACCGCCGACGTGACCGTCCACCTCATGGCAAGAACGGCGGACGGCAAGTTGCTAGTTCCTTCAGCGAGCACCTCTGTCGTCGTCTGGCTCTCTCCCATCGGCGTGGGCGGACAGACCGATCTGACCGTCAAACTTGGAACCGGCAAGAACTTCCAGATGGTGCAGAAGGACAAGATGTTCCAACCGCATCTGCTGGTCGTGACGACGGGCAGCCTCGTTGGCTTCCCGAACCGTGACCCGTTCTTCCATAACGTCTTCTCGCTCTTCAACGGTCGCCGGTTCGATCTTGGCCTCTACGAAACAGGCGCAACGCATTCAGTCCCTTTCAACCGCGAAGGCGTGTCCTACATCTTCTGCAACATTCACCCGGAAATGGGTGCAGTCATCGTTTCGGTGGCGACACCCTACTTCGCGGTCGCAACCCAGGCCTCCGTACAACTACATCAGGTGCCTTGGGGAAACTATGTACTCAAGGTGTGGGCAGAAGATGCAACGGTAGCGAGTCTTGAGAAGGCATCGCGCCGCATCCAAGTAGGTGAAGGCAACACCGATGCGGGCGCGGTAGACATCACACTGCAGCCGCGACAGCCGCACACCGACAAGTTCAGCAAGCCCTATTCGCAGCATCCGGAAGGTTCGCCTTACTAAAGCGGAACAAATGACAACTTAGAGACATTCTCCTGACAACTC
>CAXTWP010000033.1:5565-15718 GCA_964247945.1 uncultured Acidobacteriaceae bacterium
GAGTCGAGCTCAAGCCAGCGCGATCCGCTTGGCATATCGCTCCAGGAGGACTCTCGATGACCAACCGACCCACCACGCCCCGCCGCTTTGCCGCGTCCATTCTCAAGGGCGCAGCCGCTCTCACCCTCAGCCTGACCGCCGCTGCCGGCATGGCACAGACAGCGGGCAGCTACAGTCTTACCAACATCATCTCCGACGGGTACGTTCCCGCAACCGTCACTGACCCCGCTTTCATCGATCCATGGGGCATATCCGGCCTCAGTGACTTCTGGATCGACACAGCCGTCACCGGTTACTCCTACGTCAACTACGCCAGCGGCACCATCCTCTTCAAGACCTCCATTCCGACGGCCAGCGGCACAGGCACGGGCCAGCCCACCGGCACGGTCTTCAACAGCACGTCCGGCTTTCTGCTCTCCAACGCATCGAAGGCCAGCTTTATATTTGCCTCGCTGGACGGAACCATCTCGGGCTGGAACGGTAAGCTCGGCGCCACCGGCAGCATCTCGCTCAAGGCCGTCGACAACTCCGCAGCCAAGGCCGTCTACACCGGCATCGCACTCGACCCCAGCGCGGGCGGAACCGTCCTTCTCGCAGCAAACTTCGGCGCTGGGGCCAAGGTTGAGGTTTACAACCAGAACTTCGCACCCGCGACGCTCGCCGGCTCGTTCACCGACCCCAACGTCCCAGCCGACTACGCCCCTTATGACATCCACATCATCTCCGGGCAGGTCTACGTCACGTACATGCAGCGCTCCACCACCACCTACAGCGAAACGCTCGGCCCTAACACCGGCTTTATCAGCGTGTTTGACGTCAACGGCAACTTCATCAAGCGCGCCATCACCGGCGGCAACCTGAACTCGCCCTGGGGCATGGCCCTCGCTCCTGCCGGCTTCGGCATCTACGGCGGCGACCTCCTCGTCGGCAACCTCGGCGACGGCCTCATCAACGTCTACGACCCCAACACCTACGCCTACCTAGGCCAGGTCACCGATGCCACCGGCGCTCCTATCCTCTCGAAGTACCCCGGCGCGGGCGCTGCCAGCAGCTACGTCGGCCTTTGGGAGATCGTCTTCGGCAACGGCGTCGTCAACGGTTCGCCCTCCACCACGAACGCAGGCGACCCCAACACGTTATACTTCGCCGCCGGACTGGACGCGGAAACCCATGGTGTCTTCGGCTCGATCAGCCCGAGTGCAGCCACGGGCGGCACCACCAACTTTGGCTTCAGCACCTCAAGCTCCGTTGCCACGGTCGCGAACGGTGCCAGCACATCGCTTACGCTCGCGGTTGCGCCTATCAACGGTTTCAGTGGGCCAGTCACTCTTGCCTGCAGCGGACTCCCCGTGAACTCCACCTGCACCTTCAGCTCACAAACGCTGACCGTCACGCCAAGCGCGAGTGCAACGGAGACCCTTACCATCGCCACAGGAGGCTACAAGGCCAGCAACGAAGCTGCCCCGCTCGAGCACTTCGGACGCGGCTCTTATACGGCCCTGGCCTTTATGCCCTTTGCCTGCGTCTTGCTCTTCGCTGGCCGCAAGAAATTCAGGATCAGCCCCAGGTTGATGCTCGCTCTCATCGGCGCGGTGGGCGCAGCCACGCTTTCAGGTTGTTCCTACAGCAATCCAACAACTCCAGCGGGAACCACAGCCATTACGGTTACTGCAACCTCTGGATCAACGAGCCATACGTCCACAGTCAACCTGACTGTTCAGTAGGTCGTTACTCGATCCAGCAACTCGTAGTCCGTAATCGTTGGAGAAGGTCAAAAATGGGCTTGGAATGTCCAGCTTTATGGACACTCCAGGCTCGATTCTTTTCGATGTCACCTTGTTCTGTCTTCGGATGGTATAAAGGCCCTAAACTTCTGTGGAACCGACGACAGCCACTATCCGTCCCGAAACCCACACCTTGTGGAACGATGCTTTTGCACTTATCCGTAATCTCGTTTTCATCGGGACGCAAACCCAGATTGCTGCGATCCGTCAGCGACAGAGAATACAGTTTCCAAAGAGTTTGCAATGTTTGAAAAGGGCTCGTCAAGACGCAGGTGATGAGCACTTTCTTGGAATGGCCTTGGGGACACGTCCCGACTTCGTCGAAAGGCTGCGGAGGCTCAATAATGCATGGCCGCGTCACTTGAAGCATAATCGCCAAACCACTCACCAAGAACCCAAGCGAACAGGCTAATGCGCTTCCGACTAATAGAGAAACATTACGGTCGAGCAGAACGAAGGAGCGTCCGGTAGACCGTCGGCCGAGAGAGAGAAAATAACTCCGCCAAGTCGCTGATCGTGTATTGGCCGGTTCCATGCTTGCGGCCCAACTCTTTCTGTTGCTTGTCTGAGAGCTTGGGCTGTTTGCCACGGAGTCTGCCTTTTGCGCGAGCGATTTTCATGCCCTCCCCAGTGCGCAACCGGATCAGGTCTGCCTCAAACTCCGCAAAGGTAGCCAGGATGTTGAAGAACATCTTGCCCATTGGGTCAGCGGGGTCATAGCGGCTTTGCCCCAGCGCCAGCGTGACGCCACGTGCAGCCAACTCATCTGCGATTGAGCGCGCGTCGAGTACCGAACGGGCGAGCCGGTCCAACTTGGGGACGACCAACGTATCGCCCTTGCGCACAGCGGCAAGCGCCTGGTTAAGACCTGGCCTGGCCCGGTTTGTTCCGGTCAGTCCATGATCAACGTAGATCCGGTCGGCCGCTACGCCCAACTCGGCGAGTGCTGCCCGCTGTGCGGAGAGGTCTTGTTTGGCTGTGGAGCATCGTGCGTAGCCGATCAGAGTCTTTGGCATCGAGAGATGGCACGTTTGGCGGGCCTCATGTAAGAATATCACCGTACCAGGTATGTGAGACAAGGATTGCCGGGTTTCCAACGATTCTGAAGCTGTTCATGAGTTGTCCGTTGAAGGATCGTCTTACGGACATGACTCAAAGCGTAGTCCAGGGGTGTTGGCCATGCACTCAGGGGACAAATCGTCGGCATTGGCAGAACTCACCGAGGCACAGCGCGAGCAAGTGATGTCTCGCTTCCGGGTGCTTTGTTCTCACACAGAGAGAGGTGTCCCGCTTCCACGAGCGGCGCGGGCTGCAGGCGTGGGTTTACGGACTGTCGAGCGATGGCTTGCTCAATACCGTGCAGATGGCTGGCTAGACTTGTTAGACAGACCCGCGAGATCGCGGGCGGCGAAAGCTTCCGGCAGAAGCAGTGGAACTGATCGAAGGACTCTTCCTCAAGAAGCCACAGCCTTCCGCTGCTGCGGTCCATCGCCGCGTTCTCGCATTCTGTAAAGAGCGAGAGTGGCCTTCGCCTTCGTACAGCAGCGTTTATGCAATCATCTCGCGGCTTGATCCAGCCTTGACCACGCTGGCTCATGAAGGTCCTGCTCGCTTCCGCGACCAGTTCGAGCTGGTGTACCGCCACCGTGCGAGCCACCCAAATGCGATCTGGCAAGCTGATCACACCCAACTTAACGTGCTCATTCAAGACGCGAGCGGCGAGTCAGTCAGACCCTGGCTGACCACTGTGATCGACGATCACTCTCGCGCTCTGGCCGGCTACCTGGTCTTTGCTGGAGCACCTTCGGCTTTCCAGACTTTGCTTGCTCTCCGTCAGGCGATCTGGCGTAAGGCAGACCCACTATGGGCTATATGCGGCATTCCGGACGTTCTCTATGTCGATCATGGGAGCGACTTCACGAGCAAACATCTTGAACAGGTCGCCGTCGACCTGCACTTCGAACTGGTCTACTCCACCATTGCGCGTCCTCAAGGACGAGGCAAGATCGAGCGTCTGTTCGGAACTCTCAAAACAGAACTGTTGCCGGAACTACCCGGCTACCTGAAGCATGGCAAGCCGACTCCAGAACCAAAACTATCTCTGTCTGAACTGGACCGAGCTGTCGGCAACTTCCTGGTCGGCACCTATAACGCCCGAGTTCATCGCGAGATTCGCATTGCACCGCAAACCTCCTGGTCGGGCGACGGCTGGCTTCCACGTATGCCGGACAGTCTTGAGGATTTGGATCTGCTGCTGATATCGGTGGCGAAAGCCCGGACTGTTCACCGCGACGGCATCCACTTCCAAGGAATTCGTACATGGATCCACCCCTCGCGGCGTACTTGAAAGAGGCCGTGACCATTCGCTACGATCCACGCGATGTTGCGGAGATTCGTGTCTTCACCGGAATCGCTTCCTCTGCCGTGCAGTGAGTCCCGAGCATAGCGGCCAGGCAATCTCCTTGAAGGACATCCAGACCGCACGCTCAGCTCACCGCCGCGCGCTTCGAGGACAGATCAGGGAACGCGTCACTCCAGTGGCAGATCTCCTTTCTCCTCACACCGACGCGGCAGTCCCATCTGCCGTCAAGCTGAAAAACGTGCAGCTCAAGAAGTTCACACTACATACCTACCGGGAGGATCTTGAATGAGAACAAGCAAAGCACCCCGCCGTGCAGAGGCTTTCATCGTCACCAAAGAACACCGCCGGTTCATGGAATTGCAAACGTCGTTCGCAAGGAACGCTACATCGGGCTCTGCTACGGCGCTGCAGAAGTGGGCAAGACGCAATCCGCGAGACGCTACGCTCACTGGCAAAGCGTTGAGCCGCTTCTCACTCGCTGGGGACCTCGCGACGAAGCAGACAAGAAAGTCTATGCGACGCTCGCCCGGTCACGCGTCCTCTTCTTCACGCCGGACGTACGGGCCAACTTTGGCACACTTCGACATCAGATAGACGATCTGCTCGGCCGCATCAACATCTGCATCGACCAGCACACGGGCAAAACGGCACGCACTCTGCCTTGGGATTACGTGGAGCTGGTCGTCCTTGACGAAGCGGAGCGCCTTAATACCGCCGCTCTGGAATATCTGCGTGACCTCTTCGACCGCAACGATATCGGCCTCATCCTGATCGGCATGCCCGGCATTGAGAAGCGCATGTCACGCTACCCGCAGCTCTACAGCAGGGTCGGCTTCGCCCATCACTACCGTCCACTACTCGGGGATGAACTGTCGTTCGTGCTCGCACGGCACTGGCAAAAGCTTGGCCTGCAGCTCGACGGGGCGGACTTCACCGACGCTCAGGCGGTTGCGAGCATCGCCAGGATCACAGGAGGAAACTTCCGACTTCTGCATCGACTATTCCTGCAGATTGAGCGGGTTCTCCGGGTCAACGAGCTGACCGTAATCACCAATGACGTGGTCGACGCCACCCGCAATACACTAGTCATTGGCGTCAGTTAGCTCTAAAGAAAGCCCGCCACATAGCTCTGAAGATCACACAGAATCGCTCGATTGCTGGACTTTCTCGTTCTCACAAATAGCTCTCAATTGCTATTCTCAATCAACTCGCAATGTTACGAGTTCTGAGAAGAACAGGAGATGTCTTCCATGCTGATTGGCTACGCCCGCGTTTCCACCCAGGATCAAAATCTCGATCTTCAGACCGAAGCGCTTGCCAAGGCCGGTTGCAAGAAGATCTTCGACGACAAAATCAGCGGAGCCACGCCGAGAGACCGGGGCTCGCTAAAGTGCAGGAAGCCCTCCGCGATGGCGACACACTGGTCGTGTGGAAACTCGACCGATTGGGCCGCAGCGGCAAGCATCTTGTCGACCTCGTCGGCGAATTGCACAAGCGGGGCGTGCAGTTCAAAAGCCTGACCGATGCCATCGATACCGGCACCGCCTCGGGACGCTTCTTCTTCCACGTCATGGCCAGCCTCGCCGAAATGGAGCGAGAGCTCACTATCGAACGGACCAGGCCGGCCTCAAAGTCGCCCGTCAACTTGGCCGTACCGGCGGACGCAAACGGCAGATGACGGAAAGCAAGATCAAATCAGCCAAAAAGCTGCTCGCCAGCGGCGTTCCCCCACGAGACGTAGCCGCAAAGCTCGGCGTCTCCGTCCCGACACTCTACCGATGGATCTCAGCCTCGTCACACACTTAGCGTGCTCTATCGTCCGTTTCCTGACGGGACCCCATATAGCTTGACGGCGTCTGATTTCCTCCCTACCTTCTCACGATGGCGCTTGCCATCGGCGTACTAATGTATCCGCCAGATTCCGCTATCGGCAGCTTTTCACAGTTATCCCGCAAGGCGTTCGGGATGATCTCCGCGCGAAATCCGTCTGAGGTCCGACACAAATATCAGGACGCGGGCGCCAATCCTACGAACTGGTAATTGCTTGTTAGCAACGAGGTAGTCCAAAGCCCTCCGGCGTATCGAAAGCATCTCCGATGCCTCCCGCCGACCTACGAGGATCTTTTCATCCAGTGCTACGGCCACCCGGCCCGGACGCTTTCTGCGAGTGGCATTCTCGTTAAGCATTGGTCCTCGTCTGTAGTCCGCTTAACGTTAAGGCGTAAAAGGGCTTGAATGCTCCAATGATCGAATCTCGCCTGAGCCAAAGTCCAATACTTTTCGCCTATGTACGCATTCATTTCGCCTATGGCCGGAAAGTGCGGACTTTCGCAACACGATCGGTTACGCCGGTGCGTCCAGTCGCCAGGTTCAAAGGTAACGTATTTCCCCCCACCGCACCTCATTCAGTGCATCGACTGACCGCTGAACACCGCAGCCCGCCGAGGAAAGACTTGGTGCGTCATGTTTGAGGGGCCAGAGTTTCGTCACCTGCGATATTTCGTTGCCGTCGCCGAGGAACTCAGCTTCGGGAGAACGGCGCAGAGATTGAATGTGTCGCAACCATCCCTCAGTCAACAAATCAACAGCTTGAATAGGGTTTGGGGGCGATACTCTTCGTACGGAGCAACCATGGCGCGGCGTCGACGGCACACGCGGGAGTTGCTCCCTACGCAAGGCGGATGCTCGGTATGCGCGCCCAGGCGGTCAGGCTGACCTTCGGTACCAACCGGGCAAAGCAGCCATCGCTTCGCTTCGGCTACCCACCGATCCACGAGGCGCGGCGGGTGAACTCAAGGCGCAGCTTACCGGCCATGGGATGAAGGTGTTACTCCGCAGACAGATCGACACGGACGCAAGCAAGTTGCAGAGCCACGTCCAGAACTTCGTCCATCAACTCTCCGACTTCATGCGGATCGAGATGCTGGGACAGCAAGCTCAGTTCACGTTCTTTCTCCGGCTGCTCAACTTCGATGATTGGCGCATCGCGGGCAGGCCCAAGGCGACGCAGCTTCTGGACTATCAGGTTGTCAATCCATGTCGCTGCGGAGCGCGACCATCTCCGTATCGGCGACCATTACGTCCGGCTCCTCACCATGAAGGAAGCGGTTGCCGAAACCCGACCGATGGTGTTGGACCGGTTGCTCAAGATCGATGCCAACTCCCATGTCGTGACAAAGTGGACTCCTCTTCTACAGCGAAGGCCAAGAAGGAGATCACGGCTCGCCGCCGCCACTTCAACATGGCCAAGAGCGGATTCTTCTCGCAGATGCGCAAGGATAAGCGGTTGGAACGATAACAGTGCATCGATGAATCGAAGCAGGCGACATCGAGCAGCTAAGGGATTGTCTGCGGGCTTTGGTGACGTGTCATACTGGATTGCGACGAATAACGTCAGGAACATCCGCAAGACTTCCGCCAGACCCTCTAACAGCTCATCCCGCAGCGATGACTCGTCAGCCGGGACGCTGTACCATTCCGCATATGAACCATTCCTCTTTCATCTGGTCGGTGGCGGACTTGCTGCGCGGCAAGTACAAGCCTCACGAATACGGCCAAGTGATTCTGCCCTTTACAGTTCTGCGCCGGATGGACTGCGTCCTGGAGCCAACCAAACAGGCCGTCCTCAAAGAAGCCGCCAAGCGCGAGTCCACAGGCACCGGCGTCAATCCGTTCCTGATCCGCGCCTCCGGTGCCACGTTCTACAACACCTCTCCGATGGACCTAAAGGCCATCGTCGGCGATCAGGACAACGTAGCCATCAACCTCGCGGCCTACCTGCATGGCTTCTCCTCGAACGTCAAAGACATCTTCGCCCGCTTCAAACTGGAGGCGCACATGACCGTCTCGCCAACGCAGACCTGCTCTACCTCGTCACCGAGAAGTTCTCGAAGATCGACCTGCATCCCGACAAGGTCAGCAATGCGGACATGGGCACCATCTTCGAGGAATTGATCCGAAAGTTTGCCGAGCTCTCGAACGAGACCGCCGGCGAGCACTTCACGCCGCGTGAGGTCATCCGCCTCATGGTCAACCTCATCTTCGCCGAGGATGACGACGTCCTGTCAAAACCCGGCGTCGTGCGGACGATCTACGACCCGACAGCGGGCACGGGCGGAATGCTTTCGGTCGCGGGCGAGTGGATACACGAGCACAATCCCAAGGCGCGGCTCACGGTGTCGGGCCAAGAATTGAACGACGAGTCTTACGCTATCTGCAAGGCGGATATGCTTATCAAGGGTCAGGATGTGGCCAACATCAAACCCGGCGATACGCTGGCGAACGACGGCCACGCCCATCAGGTGTTCGACTATATGCTCTCCAATCCACCTTTCGGCGTGGAGTGGAAGCAATCCGAGAAGGCCGTCCGCAAGGAGCATGAAGAGCAGGGATTCAACGGACGCTTCGGCCCCGGTCTGCCGCGCATCTCGGATGGGTCGCTGCTCTTTATGCTGCATCTCGTCAAGAAGATGCGTCCCTTGGCGGACGGCGGGGCACGCTTCTGCATCGTCCAGAACGGCTCGCCACTGTTTACTGGCGGCGCGGGTTCGGGCGAGAGCAACATCCGGCAATATCTGCTGGAAAACGATCTGGTGGAGGCCATCGTCGCGCTGCCCACGGAGATGTTCTACAACACCGGCATCTCCACCTACCTTTGGATCGTCACCAACCATAAGCTGCCACAGCGCAAGGGCAAGCTGCAACTGATCGACGCCTCCAGCTTCTGGCAGCGGATGCGGAAGAGCCTGGGCGACAAACGCAAGGAGCTTAGCCCGGAGCACATCGACGAGATCACGCGGATCTTCTGCCAGTTCGAGGAAGTGCGGCGTCCCTCCGCCGACGGCACCGTCGCGCTCATCTCGCTCATCTTTCCCAACGAGAGCTTTGGCTACCGGACGATCACGGTCGAGCGGCCTCTGCGTGATGAGGCGGGCAAGGTGGTGGTGGGCGCCAAGGGCAAGATGAAGGGCAAGCCGATGGCCGATCCCGACCTCCGCGATACCGAGAATGTTCCGCTCAGTGAGAATGTCGAGGTCTACTTCGCCCGCGAGGTGCTGCCCCACGCGCCGGACGCCTGGATCGATCATGAAAAGACCAAGGTTGGGTATGAGATTCCCTTCAACCGGCACTTCTATGTCTTCAAGCCGCCACGGGAACTTGCAGAGATTGATGCCGACCTTAAGGTGGTGACCGACCGCATCCTGACCATGATCGCGGGGTTGAGCGCATGAGCTTCCCGCGATATGAGCGCTACAAGGACAGTGGTGTGGAATGGCTGGGTGAGGTGCCGGAGCATTGGCAGATAGAACGCCTTCACGCTACAGTCAATCGATGCAAGAACGGTGTATGGGGTGACGAGGAGGCTGGTGACGCATGGGACGTTCCATGCGTTCGCGTCGCAGACTTCGACCGAGACAAGCTAACTGTCAAGACAATCATCCCGACTCTTCGGAATGTCTTTGATGGTGACCGACGCGGCCGGATACTCCGAAGCGGCGATCTTCTTCTGGAAAAATCGGGCGGCGGCGATCTACAGCCCGTGGGTTGCGTAGTCCTTTACGACCATGACCAAGAGGCTGTTTGCTCAAACTTCGTTGCGCGTATGCAGTTAGCTTCGGGGATGAACCCTTCCTATTGCCGCTACCTTCATGCTTCGCTTTACAAACTGAGACTCACAACCAGGTCAATCAATCAAACGTCCGGCATACAGAATCTCGATCAATATAGCTACCTTTCAGAATCGGTCGCTCTTCCCAAGTATGAGGAGCAGGTTGCAATCGCTCTCTTCTTGGAACGTGAGACGGCGAAGATTGATGAGCTAATCGAGGAGCAGCAGCGGCTGATCGAGTTGCTGAAGGAAAAACGTCAGGCGGTCATCTCCCACGCCGTCACAAAGGGCCTCAATCCTAATGCGCCAGCTAAGGATTCGGGACTCGCATCATTCAGCTGTGTCCCCTCTCATTGGGTGATTCGGAAACTTCACGCGTTAGCAAAGGTTGGGAATGGG
>CAXTWP010000034.1:0-15548 GCA_964247945.1 uncultured Acidobacteriaceae bacterium
GGAGACTTCCCCCCGCTATGCCTGGGCCATGCTCTGCACTGCTGCTGTGAGCTGGTTGTCTCCGCCTGCCGTCGCTTCTGCGAAGGACCAATCAATCGGAAGGTCCGGCGTAATCCCCGCACCCTGAATTTGCTTACCCTTTGCGCTCACGTAGGCGGCGACGGGGACGATCAACCGATAGCCAAAACCTAACTTTACGCCGCTCGTGGACACCAGACGGCCCGGTGTCTTCGTTCCGATGATTGTTGCCAGATGGTTTTCTTGGGCGAACTGAGCGACCATCTCTGCGGCTCCCGTCGTGTGTTCGTTGACGAGGATTGCAGCGGAGCCATGATGAGCGCGTTTCCCCAGCGCCTCGGTGTAGAGGTACACCGATGTCTTGCCGAGAAACTTCAGAGCTAGGCCGGGAATGGCTAATTTCGAGCGCGGGACTTTTTCGAAGATCGGGAGCGACGATGTGTGCGACCCTTCCAATGCCATCTTGCGGTTCTGACTGTATCCCACCGGGAGCCGTTCCGGGGTGAGATAGCTCATCAGTGCGAGTCCGCCTATTCCGCCCCCTGGATTGCCTCGAAGATCCACGATGAGGCGTTTCGAGTGTGCAAGCTCGCCGCGAAAGATGCTGTCGAGCTGATTGGCGAAGTCGATGCCGATCTGCCCTGGGAAGAGGCTCACTTTGAGGTAGCCGATGTCCTCTTTGAGGGTACTGGCGGTGAGAGGCGTTAGATCGGCGTAGGGGTTGTCCTTGTACTTCGGATTGACGCTGGGCAGTACGATCTCATGCGACTCAGGGGGAGTTCCACGCGACACGGTGATCGTCACGCTTGCTCCCATGGCGAACTGAGGATCGGGGGCGCGGGGTGCCGTCGGCCTGGTCTCCTGTCCGTTCACAGACAGCAACACATCCCCCGGACAAACACCGCCTTTCGACGCAAGTCCGTTTGGAAGCACGTCTTGAAAGACCCATCGAAGTTCGCCTGAAACGTCCGCTACCGCGAAGCTGGCATTGATGGCGTTGCGGGGTGTAATCGGCGTCTGTTTCGAGAGAAGGCCGATCTTCGATGAGAGGCTGGTGAGCATGGCGCGCACGGCAGACTCGAACTGATCGACGGTCTTGGCTTCAAGGATTAGCGGCCGATGGTTCTCGACCGTCGTATGCCAACTTTTCTCATTGAAAGCTGGATCGTAGTATTTGCTCGATACTGCCGCTTCGATCTTCGTGAGGAAGGCTTCGCGCTGGGCGTGGGTAAGTGTCATGCGGTTCCTAATTGATCGTACCGTTGGGGTCTCCGACAATCTGAAAGCTGGCCCAGAAATAGGGGGAGAGGCCTTGGTTGAGAAAATTGAGTTGAGCTGAACGGAGAGCGTCGACCTTTCGGCTGTGCGCGGCAAGGTCCGAGTAGAAGAGCGTCATCAGGTGCTCGGTGGAATGGTCTTCCAACTCCCACAGAGTCGAGACTACGGTGTCCGCGCCCGCCTCGATAAACGCATTGACGAGGTTGGCGACGCCGGCCTCGCCGGTAGGTCCGACGCCGGTGTTACAGGCGGAAAGGGTCACCAGTTTTGCGTTCAAATGCAAAGTTCGGACCTCCCGCACCTGAAGCAGGCCGTCTTCCTGGCCAGAGGCATCGGGAGCGAACACCAGTGCCGATCTGTCTGGATAGTCGAGGTCGGCGTAGCCGTGGAGGGCAAGGTGAACGACGCTCGTGCTGTCGAGAGGAAGGTTCTTGAACCTGGCCTCGGTCGCGTCAGCTCCTAAGAGGATCGTGCTTGGGTGCGGAAGGTCGGCCCCGATCGCTTCAACTTCCACTTTGCTGTCCGGTAGAGCTGAGAGCTGGCTTCGTTGGGGGCCTGAGACTGCGCGTAGGAGCGCGTTGCGCGTATCTGCGGTCTGGGTCCATGCGGCTACTCCGATGTACGGCATGGAGACTGCTTCTTTGCTCTGACGACGCTGCTCAAGGATGTTGAAGACGGTCGAGGAAGGGGTAACGGCCACCGTATGGGAACGCACCACGTACCCGCCGGGGTCGGATAATGCCGAGAACGGCAAGAGGTGGAGGGCACCGTCCGGGACGATAACCAAATCCTGCTTCTTGTTGTATTCGGTGATCGGCTGCAAGAGTTCCGAGAACAATCTCTGCGACAACGGCACGTCCTCCTTCCGCGCGTGTATCTCCTTCCGGTAAAGATTCGCGTCCGCTTCGATCGTTGCCTTGGAAGGGAGCCGGTGGAACATAACGCTGTTCTCGGTGACGGCAAGCGCGTAAGAATTTGGTTCCGCGAGCACATACTCGATTAGCACTTCATGAGGCGAGAGGGAGTGTTGAAGCTGGGTTAGATGTACTGGATGTGTTGTGGTCTCTTGCGCCATGGCGCTCGGGCTTGTTTTAAGCTCGGTGGCGTAGATGGCATTGGTGAGGGACGCTCTTTGGGCCGGGTCGTCGGAATTGATGAGAGCGAGGTTCAATCGGGTCAGCTCTCGATCTTCGACTGAAGGTGACTGGACGGGCTGGCTGGCGTGGTGTTCAAGCGATTCGGTCTCCACGCGGCCGCGGGCTTCGTCGAGGGTCTGCAACGCTTCGTCGTACCGCTTTTGATTGCACAACGAAGCGAAGTACCCGGAGTAAACCTCGCCCATTTCAGTGAGCAGTTGACGCTGAATGTTCGTCGTCGCTGCGCGTTGGATCATCGCGTTAACGATGGCCAGGCTCTTCTCGTAAAGCACGTTGGCCTGCGCGGTCTTGCCCAACCGATCCATGATTTCAGCCTTGATCGCCAGATTTCGTGGCAAGAGGTAGAGCTCGTAGGGAATCATGGTGTTCGCCTGGATTCCCTCGTTGATCGCAAGCAGAGCCTCGGGTAGCCGATTCGTATGCTCGTAGGCTTGTGCGAGGCGACCGTCGGCATCCGTGATGCCTCTGTAGTTCAGCATTCCGCGCGAGTAAAGCGCGCTCTGTCGGAAGTCTGGGATGGCGGTCGCCCAATCGCCTTTCTGCGTGTAGATTGCGCCTCGGGTGATCAATACCTGAGCTTTGTGTCCGTCGTAGAGCGTGCCCTGAAGCCGCGTGAGGGAACTGTTTGCGAGACGAAGTGCCTCGTCGTACTGACGAAGTCCCGCGAGCGCCTCCATCTTGGCATAGATGGCGATGCTTGGATATGCGATCTCCGGCTTCGATGACGCCAGGTCGATTGCTTGATTCAGCGGTGTAAGCGACTCTTTGTAGCGACGGATTTGAACGAGGCCGGCCCCGAAGATGCTGGCGTACCGCACGGTCGCTGCCGGGTCATGTTCCGCTTTCGACAGGCTCCATGCCCGTACGACCAGTTTCTTCGCGCTCTCCGTGTCTCCAAGGATGAAGGCGGCAATTCCCTGCTCTCCTTCCGCGCGTGAAGCGAGGGCGTAATGGTGCAGTTTGAGAGCTTGACTCTCGACTTCCTGCCATGTTGTCCGGGCCATGGAAGCGTCATAGTTGGTTTCCAGCATCCCTCGAATCGTCATGATGCGGAGCCGCGTCTCGGGGTCCGACGCTTCGGGTTTAGAGAGGTCCGCGTTGAGCGTGAGGATGGTTTGGGGGACGTTCGCGGATTCGTTCGGGGGCACCTGGCTTACCTGAGCGTACAGAGCGCGGGACGGGACAGCCTGACGCGCAAAGGCCTCCTCAGCTTTCTTGAACAGCGGCCGCTTCCGTCCACCGATTGCCCCAAGCCAGTGTGTCTGCTCGGTCTAGGAGGCCCTCAGCCGACTCCGCTGGAGCGGACGAATGGTGAGGCGTGATCGCGTAAAAGTATGCTCCGGCCGAAAGGCAAATCAGAATGACGGCGGTTACCGCCACGGACTTAAGTAATCTTGTGCGACGCATCCATCCCAGTCTAACCGGATGTTTAGTCAGCCGTTTTGACGTGCTGAACTGCTTTTTTTTCGTTCTTGGTTGGTTTTTTTCGTCTGCTTAGCCCAACGCTTGATCGTTAGCCCAGGACTCGCTCTTGTTTTTCCTTCTCAGAAAGCACTTGCCTTGGTTGTTGCTTGTTTTGCGTTTTCCACTGATCCTCCCTGTTAACTACCGGCTCCTCTTCATATTCATTAAAGAAGCCATACAGGAAGTACTTACTACGTTCGGTAATATCCTGTTGATTTGATGTGGGTTCACAGGGTTTCGGTCGACCAAATGTACGCGGTTTATCAGTGAATGTCGACCAAATATACGCAGACTTTGGCTCTTTGGTCGACCAAATGTACGCAGAAAACCGGCCCGTACACAGGGAGAACTGTGGAACGAAGGTGGTGATTTTAGGTGATGTCCGGGCGTTGCGGGGTGTCCCCGTAGATGGGGTGATGGAAGAGGGGGCCGGGCCTCTCGCCGGCGCGCTCTGCAATCAAGGGGGGACTTCCCTCCACTAACCCTGACGCAGGAGCATGATCTTTTTTGACGGAACGTGCGGTACTGGTGTCGGTGAAGGATGGAGCATGATGCCGTCTTCATCCTGGGGAAAGGAAACTCGTAGGGTGGGATAGGCCAGCCGGACCCTGTTGATGATCTGCTTTTTGGAGTCGAGCCGAAACTTGTAACGGCCGGATTTGTCAGTCCAGTCGTAGTTGGAACCAAACTGGTCATGCAGCGACTTCCACGGGACGAGGCGGGACTTGCGAAGGTTGAACATGACTCTGGCCAGCCAAACGTAATAATCCATCGCCAACGAGGAAGGCGTAAGCAGCGCCAGAGCTCTCAGATCGAACGGAACGGGGCGGTCTAGGATGCTCAGACGGAACTCTTCAGTGAGGATGACGTAGGAGGGGAACAACGTATCCTGTTCCTCATCTTTGCTATGCCAGAGATCGAACTTGGATGAGATTTTTGCACCTTCATGGGTATAGCGTTTCGTCTCCGGGTCGTCCGTCTCAATCGTTACCGTGGCGGCAAACAGCCGGATCATTTCGAGCCGAATGTCTTTGATGTACCGGCCGGTGCGCGGAACGCCCAGCTCCTTCTCAAGGAACCGCGATACGTTCTTGCCGAGGTCTATTACGGTGGTGTTGGGATGCCGGACCTGCCATGTGGCAATCCAAGCGAGAAGAAGACGCGGCTTGCTGCCGGAGGGCAGACCGTACTTCGACGGCGTTTGAATGGAGAGTGTGGAGTTCCCGTTGTGCCGTTGCCAGAGGTGGCCTTCGACGGCACTGTGGGGGAGTCCAAATTGCGTTGTGAAGTACGGCGCGAAGCCAATGACATCGCCGTTGCTGTGCTTATCTGGGGGGTTGGCCAGGATGTCAGCTGACGTTTGTGCCTGGGCCAATTCCCTTCTCTTCTTCAAGGGCTCAATGCCTGTGACCTTGAGAATTGCTATCCTGTTCTTCAATGGTCTTCCTTCTCTGGGCTGACTGTTGCGGGGCTGTTCACGTGGGTGGTTCGGGGTGGTCTCCCTGAATCACCCATCCGCTAAGGTGCTTCCCACCTACTGAGTACGCGGGGTTGGCGATGCCGTTTTTGACAAGGCAGGGCGAACATTTTACGAGGCAGCCTTTTGCTTCGCGATCCATTGGACAAGCAATTCTTCAACCAGATCAGACATATCCTGACCGTTCTGCATTTTCTTCAGGTAATACTGGGCTTCGGTGTTCGTGTCGATCTTAACCAGAAAGCCGAAGTTTTTGCGACTGGGGTCTTTGCTCTTTGCAAGTTTGGCTCGGGGCCTCAGCACGACAGTGCGTGGCCGGTAGGAATCCTCGACGGGCTGAGAAACTTCCTCGATCGGCTCTGAGGTTGCGGGAGTCTTCCGGTTCTCCAACAATCCTGAGAATTTACCTTGTGGCATGATTCATCACCTCGTTTGCGACGGTTTGGTAGGCACCCCACGCGCGAGCTGCACGGGGCGCGTCTTTGGAACTGAAGACGGCTTTGTTGTTGACGGTGGTTCCCGCAGAGGCCGCCTTCTCGAAGACTTTCAGCCTTGGAATATCGACTGAGAAAATCGGCACGTTCGACGCGACCATCTCGGCTCGTAGTTCCCCGGCCTCGGTCTCTGGCGGCGGGGGGACTTTTGTAAGAAGGACGCGGAACGCATCGCTCTTCATGGTGCGAAGAATGTTGATGGTGAGGGCGAGGCCGTCATTGTCGAGAATCGCGGGAACGGCGGGAATTATCAGGAGGTCACAAGCCTCCATCAGGTCCTTCATGTCGTTTTCCGAAGGGGCTTGGCCGGTGTCGATGACGGTGTGTTCGTAGTCTCGGGCAAGTTTCGCGCCTTGAGTGGCGTTGGCTACCCTGAAAGGAAACCCGGCTCCCCGTTGACTCCAAGCGGTGGCGTTGCGTGTGTTGTCGCCGTCCAAGAGGAGCGTGGGTGCCAGGTTTTGGAGACAGGCCGCCAGATGCACAGCGGTAGTTGTCTTACCAACTCCTCCCTTCATATTGGCGATGGCAATGATCATAATTTCCTCTCATAATACTGTAATAATAGATTGAGCGAATAGAACAGTACCCAAATAGTCAATTACTGTGCCACTCTAACGGTGTGGTTGGAGAAAGTGCTAGGAGAGGACATAATCCATGGCCGCTTCCCTGCTGAGTGGCCGGTGTTCTGCGTCGTGGAACTCTCCGGTTGTGCTGTCAATCAGCAAGTACCTGCGTGTGTCGATGTGTTTATAGTGCTGGACTGTCCCCGTTCGGCCCATCCACATGAAGTCCTTGCACTGAGCGGAGCCGAGCGCCGCTTCAAGGGGCATCCAGCTTTCCCGTGTCTGAGTGGCGTTATCGATCTGCATGGGTGGCTCCTTGATCGTTCGGTACTGCCTGAAGCCACTCGAAGCCGGTCCGCATGGCTTCCTCGTAAGCGTCTTGTTCGTCCTGGTCGTCTTCAATCGGGAAGGCTGCTCCACCCATTTCGATCTCCTGGCCTGTCTCCAAGTCCTTGCCGTAGAGCCGCAACCGCCAGCCTCCGCCCACGGCGGAGGGCCGTGGTTCGATCTCGTAGCGATCGCTTCTGATCTCGTTCTCAAGAGTGCTCTGTTTGCTCATGCGGCCTCCCGCGCTTCGTCGTGGTCCTCGGGCAGCATGAGGGTACAGTCGCCGTCCTCGGCGTAGCAGGCTCCGCAGATCAGGCCGGTGTCTGGCTTGGCCCATGCGTTGGTTCCGCAGAGGGCGCACGTGTACTTGGTCTTGCTGGCGGTCTTCTTCTTGCGCTCTATGTCGAATGGCTGCGATTGCCAGTTGAGCTGAAAACCGGTTGCGGCCAATTTCGCGTAAGCGCGGTCGTAGCTTCCACCCTCGATGATGTAGTGGGTGACGCTTTGGCCTGTCTCCTTCCCGCCTGGCTCCCCCGTTGTCGACGGGTAGAGTCCAACCGCCTTCATCTTCTCGGCCCATTGCTTGTCGTGGTAGGCGCGACGGGGGATCTTCCCGTAGGTCTGCTGCCAGACGTGAACCATCTCATGGGCAAGGGTGGAGAGGATGAGTTTGTCGCTTCTTCCCGTGAACACGTCCGGGTTCATCGCCAGCTCATGCGCTGTGCCATGCTCAATGCGGCCGGCGAAGCGGTTTGGTGCGAAGTAACCCTTGGCCTTGGCGTGACGCTGCAAGGTGACGAGTACATGGGGAAGGGAAGCGGCGAAGAGTTCTGTGTTCAGGAAATCATAGGCGGTCTGAAAGGCACGGTACTCCCTTTCAGTGATTGCCATCTTGCCGGTTGTATCGTACGAAACAAGGGCGGTGATCTTCGATGCGGTGACTGGCTGGTCTGGGCTGGTCATCTGGTCTCCTCTGGCTGTGGAAACGGGTCTCTGGTCCCGTGACCATGTGCAGTTATTACTACATTATGCAAGTATTGGGATACTTGCCTATCCATGTGAAACGGGGCGACTCTTTGTACAGAGCCGCCCTCTGCTTTTAATCTGTGTCCTCGTTCGCGTCACTGATGGTTTCGGTTGGCTGGGTATAAGCAATCCGGCGCATCATGTTGGCGATGATCGTCCATGTCTTGTGTTGCACGTTGTCTTTCGACGTGTAGGAGCCGGTGCGAACTTTGCCGTCAAGCATGAGCGCCTCTCCCTTCTTGAGGGTTGCGGCGTTCTTGGTTTTCGGTCCCCACACTTCGACATCGAACCAATCTGTTTGCTTGTGAGCAACGCCCTTTTTGTCTGTCCAATCCTCGTTAACAGCGAGAGTGAAGTTAACCACATCGCCCTTGGCCGTTGTCTTAAGCTCGGCATCTTTGCCGAGATTGCCTTCAAGCCGGATGTTGTTGCGGAAGCTGTGCATCGGTTGGTCTCCTCTGGTAGAGCGGGTCTCTGTCCCTCGGTGTATTATTAGTATAGCATTGTAATAGACTACTATGTCATGCAATCACTAAACCATTTGTATAGAAGATTGAACGAAGATATACGTGCGGCCCGCTCGGCCGCCTGCCTGGGATGTTGGGGGCTGCGACCGAAGGATGTCCCGCGTCATTCGAGCGGGACATGGTGGAAGGGTTGGCTTTTTTGATGCCGACGTTCTTGGGAGGCTTCCACGGAACCCCGGATGGAGCGCATGAGGCCGGTGCCGTTCTTCCCTCATACATTTTCTCCTTCCCAAGCGCGGTTGCCTGTTCCACGCGGCGGATGCCGCTCGGAAGGGGCCGCAGGCCGATGGCCGGGGCGTTGCGGGGTGTCCCTGCAGAGGGGGTGAGGGAAGACGCCCGGTCTCATCGGCGGCTGCACTCAGGGGGAGGCCTCCCCCTTATTGGAAGTTCGTCTTCAACCCGCGTTCGGCCTCTAACGCCTCCAACTCCGCGAACATCGCCCGCACATCGTTGGCTTCGGCTTCGATGTCCGATGGAAGGTGGGTTTCCGGCTCGTAGGCAGCGGCGAACTTCTCCGCCTCCTCGGTGAGGAGCCGGGCGACGCGCATGAGGTCTTCGGCCAGACTTTGGATGGTCTGGAACTCGACGCGCAAGCTCCCCCTGTCGAGCTGGATCGAATCGGGCAGGGAAGTGAGGTTGACTGGGGGAAGATCTGTCCGCACCAACGTCCGCAGCTTGGGACGCGGGACGGTGTTCCGTTCGTTGCGGAGTTGCTCGAAGAGAGCCGACGTGTCTTCGGCGTCGTGCACCTTCTGAAGGAACGAAAGAAGTGCTTCCCGCTCGATCAGGCGGGATGTGCCCACTGGGATGGTCGGGAGCATTTCAAGGATCATCTGCGCCGAACGGGGCTGCAGCTCGAAGAGCTTTTCAAGCTCGGCGCGGTCGTAGTGCGACCGGCTGGACCTCTTGACGGACCGGGTGATGTCGTACAATCGGGGAAGCCAGGTTGCGGTGCGCGGCATGACGCCTTCCTTGGAAATCCTTCAATCCAGGACATTTGGGAGCTCCCGCAAAGTCCGGGAATAGCTGCGCGGTCGCGCACTTATCCGCAAGGCCGCCCGGTTCCGATTCTAACCGGCGGCGTTCTTTTGTCCACATCCATATTCGCCTCTCGTTCGCCTCAGGTGCTATACCTGAGTACGGGGTGAACGATGGCGCTCGGCTTCGTCGAATGGTTTACCGATGGGCCGACGATCCTACCCTATTTCGACGGCTCGGTCCCGGCCGGATTTCCAAGTCCAGCGGAAGACTATGTGGAGACGCCGCTCGATCTGACGGCGTTGCTGATTGAAAACGCTCCGGCAACCTTCCTGATGCGGGTCGATGGGGACTCGATGAAGGACGGGGGCATCTTCGACGGGGATCTCCTGGTGGTGGACCGCGCCCTCAAGCCCATCTCGGGCCGGGTGGTCGTGGTGGCCGTCGATGGCGAGTACACGGTGAAGCGTTTGCGGAGGGCGGGCGGCGCGGTGTGGCTCAATCCCGCGAATCCGGCGTACCTGCGGGCTGGGTTCCTCGCGGGTTTCGGGTTGAAGCGTAACCGCTACGAATCGAGCGATGCTCAAAGCCGACTCGTATTCTTCTCGGCCGCTGTTTGTTGACGGTAGCGGCATTCATTCAGAACACCCTAATGAACATAAATCTTTAACTTGCTTTTATTGACGCCTGGCCGGATTATAGGCTCCGCAATATATGCGGCACTTCAAACTGTCTGGAGAGTTTATGGCCCTCTTCTCTGCCTGTTCGGTCTTCGTCGATTTCTTTCCTTTCTCCCTGCCGCCTCCTGGAACGCTCTCAACTTATCACTTCGGTAAGAGGAGCGGGCACTAATCGCCGTCGGTGCCTTGCGTATTCCATCCGATTATCTCAACTTACATCCATGTGCCTACTTAGGCGCAGCGAGATTATCTATGCCTCTGAAAAGATATTTTTGTAGCCTATTGACGACACTCTCCTTAACTGCGGCAGCGCAGCTTTCTCCCCTAGGCGCGCGAGTGTATGGCACTTCAGACACCGATCTCCCCACACCGGTGCATTCCACTAAGACAATCTCCGATGGCACCGCTCTCCTTCAGGTGATCAACTTCGTTAAGATGGCGGGAATTACGAACTTTACGGGCGCGGTTGGAAGCGGAACGATCACCTTCGGCGCGGACTCCACTGCCTTTCCGGCTACGGTATCCCTGCTCGGCAGCACCGGCTTTCGTCTCGATGTCACAAAAACCACCGGGACAGAGAGCACCATCCTCAATGGCACGAAGGGCGTCTTTCTTCCCGTCGCCGGAATGCGTAAACCCGTTTCGTCAGACATTGCCGCCCCGGGGATATTGGGATTCATGCGTCTACTCTCCCCTCAATATCCCTTGCCGACTAGCATTCTGACAGACCAAGGGCAAGTTACCTTGGGCGGCACGCTCCTCCATCGAATAACGCTGGACGATCCATCCCCCGACGGCCTGGGGAACCCCTGGAAGACCGTCGATCTCTATCTCGATTCGACAGGAAGGCTTGTGCAGAGCGCCTCTTTCGTTCATCTGTCCCCTCTTGATGCGTCTCTTTATATGCTTGAGCTGAGCTATTCCAACTACCGTACCGTGGGTCTTGGGACCTTGCCCTACACCTTCACTCAACGACTCAACGGTCAGCTTCAATGGACGCTTACGCTCACGAGCTTCAATCCTTCCACCGTGCCGGACCCCTCACTCTTCCTCTTCTAACGAGGTCTGTACATGATCCTGCGTCCCTTCGCCTTCCTTTGCGCTCTTCTATCTCCGGCCCTCCACTCGGCCTCGGCGCAAGGCTATCTCTACGCCACGGGAACTCCGACAAACGCCACCACTCTGCCGATCGACCGTGGAGTCGTGAATGTCAACAATGGAGAGATCCATCTGGAGATTCCGCTCGCCGCTAAAACGCAGCGTGGCGGCTTGGCTCTAGCCGAGAAGCTAACTTATGACAGCCGCATTTGGAAGATTGTGCAGAACGGAAGCGCCTATTCCTGGCAGCCCACGAACGTCCCGAACAGTGTGGGCGGTTGGACCTTTTCCTCGGGACTCGGCAAGGGAAACATATCCTTCAACGAGTTCAACGGCTACAACCAGAATATGCCCTACTGTCCAGTTGGTAGTACTAACTACAATGAGTACTACGGTTGGCAATGGACCGATCCTCAAGGAACCGTTCATTATTTCCCACAAGTCTCGACGCTGCAATATCAAACGGCATCCGGTGCATCCTGCAGCCAGGCCAACCTCACCAACAATCCTTCCTCCAGCGGGACTGCGAGCGACGGAAGCGGTTATTCCCTGAGCGTGACCAACTATACCAATGCAACCGTGACAGACCTGCAGGGCCGCGTTTATACGGTAAATGGCTTGCGAGACTCGAACGGAAACTATTGGAACACGGATGCCAACGGGAACTTGGTTGACACGAGCGGTTTGACGCCGGTCCTCGTCTCCTCCAGCGGCAATAATACCTATTACGACGTGCTCGGTCCCAATGGGGTTCGTCAACGCTATACGGTGACGACCGGCTCCGTTTCGTACGCCACGGCCTTCGCCCAGTCGGGCGTACAAGATTCTGTCGGCAGCTTCAAAGCGATCCAAAGTATTACGCTCCCAGACGGTTCTGCCTATACCTTCACCTACTATTCAGGCACTCAACCAGGATATCCAGGCGAACTGGAAAGCATGACGTTACCCACAGGAGGAATAATCACTTACGGGTACACGTCCTACGTCGATTCCTTCAACAACACCAATATGTGGTTGGACAAAATCACACGGGATGGCGCGACGACAACTTTCGCGCCACAGGTCATCTCCAATTGCAACTCCAACAACGGCTGTCAGGAGCAGGTCACCGTATATAAGCCCGATGGAAACGATGTTGTCTATACCTTTTCTCTCGACGCCGCGTCGGTGGCCGCAGGCTCGTCGTGGGTCCAATCCGTTGTTTCCTACAATGGTCACGCGAATGCGAACAAACCCCTCATTACGGCCAATACCAGCAATACTTACTACTCCGAGTCCGTCGTAGTCAACGAGAACGGGACCAACGTCGTTACGGGAACATATCAGGTACTTGCCGCCCAAACGACGCTGACTTGGTTGTCGGACATCAACTATGCCTCTAACATCACGAAGACATTCGGATCGGGCACTGTGCTGCCGACAGAGGTGAAGTCATGGGACTTTTACAATGCCGGCGGATACGCTCCCACGACAGACACGCTTTATCAGTACAATTCCTGCGGGCAACCTTCCAGCGTGATTGTGAATGACGGTTCTGGAAATCAGCTATCCAAAACGACCTATGGATACGACGAGTCAACGCCTACCGCGACGACGGGCGTTCCCCAGCACGTTACCGGTTTCAATTCCTGCAATCTTACGTCGCAGCATCAATGGATCAATACCACGGGGACAACACTCGATCAAAGGATGACGTATGACGACACAGGCGCGCTGCTGACGAGTACCGACCCGAATGGAACTACTCAATACGGCTACGACTCGACGCATACCTTGGTGACGAGCACAACACCACCGACATCTTCGAGTGGGGTGTCTCTGCCGAGTTCGGCAACCTACGATGCAAGCACGGGCCTTCCGTTGACACAGACCGATCCAAATGGAGCCAAGACGGTCTACGTGGGTTATGACGCTCTCTTCCGCCCGACGGAGATCGACAATCAAGATAACGCGGGAAATGTTGTCGGTAAGACGACATACTATTACACCGTTCCCGTCTATATGGGCATTCATCAGTATCAGAATGCCAATGTCTACACCGATACGGAGTTGATGTACGACGGATACGGTCGTCTGAGCAGAAGCGCTGTCTCGAACGGACAGGGAAGCAACCCGTGGTATCAAAAGGACACCTGCTACGATTCCAGCGGCCGCCAAAACTTTCAATCTTTGCCGTACCAAGGCACGGGCTGGGGAACGTCAAAGGTGTGCTCCGGCAGCGGTACTTCGATCGGCTACGACGCTCTCGCAAGAACCGCGTCGATCGTCACCCCCGACGGCACGGCGTCATATTCGTATACGGGAAGAGCGGTAAAGTCCACCGATGTCAATGGGCTGCAGACCATCTCGCAGAACGATGCGTTTGGGAGAGTCACGGCAGTGTGCGAGATCTTCACGAGCGCCACGCCGCTGGCTGATGGCACGACTCCGACGTCCTGTGGAACCGACATCGCTGGAAGCGGGGCCGTAACGAACTATGCCTATACCTCCACAAACGGAACCGCAATCACTACGGTGACGCAAGGCGCGCAGACCCGCATCTTTCAGACCGACTCAATAGGACGACCCGTGTCAACCAGCGAACCGGAGCGTGGGGTTACCTCGTACAGCTATACCAACAACAGCACCGGAGCGGTGATGACGCGCACCCGTCCGCAAGCCAACCAGATCAATCCTTCGACCACCACCACCACGACCACGCAGTACGATACGCTCAGCCGGCCTGTGAGCATCACCTACAGCGATGGCACTCCGAATCGTACTTACTTTTACGATCAATCAAACGCCTGGGGCGACAATAACAACATCCCTCTGGGAAGCTCCAAGGGGCGATTGACAAGGCAGATGGTTAACGCGGGCAATGGCATGGGACAAGTCTTCGGCTATGATGCAATGGGGCGCGTCGTTCATCTGGAAACATGTCGCGCGTCCACCTGCGGCCACGCGGCGGATAGATCGGATTACACCTACGATTGGACAGGCAACCTGCTTACCAGCACCAATCCGTCGGGGAATCCCGGTACGATCACCTACGGCCGGTCGGCCGCCGGGGAGCTTACTTCCATGACCAGTTCCGTTCAGGGCTCCTCGCTGCCGGGGACGATCCTCTCGAACATCGTCAACGGACCGAACGGTCCCGTCAGCTACTCCTACGGCAACGGCCTCTCGCAGTACAACCTGTACGACAACATGGGACGGCTTCAGGGAGGCTGGGTCTGCACGCAGGCTCCCTCCTTCGGCTGCGGCAATGGGCAGCAGGTCTATGGGTTTTACAAGAACCAGACCGGCAGCCAGATCTCGACGGGTTGGGACGACGTCACCGGCCAGGGCACGACCTATACCTATGACGAGTTCAACCGGTTGAAATCCAGTAACTACGGCAACGGGGCACAGACCTTCAGCTACAGCTATGACCGCTACGGCAACCGCTGGCAGCAGAACGCGCCGCAAGGCGGTTGGGCACCGAGCTTCATCTTTAATACGGCGACCAACCAGATCAGCGGCAGCGGAATATCGTACGACGCGGCTGGCAACCAGACGAGCGATGGATTGCATACCTACCAGTACGACGCGGAGGGCAATCAGACCGCCGTCGACGGCGGCCAGACCGCGCAGTACGTCTACGACGCCTTCAACCAGCGCGTCTGGATTCACACGAACGGCAACGCCGCCGAACAGGAGCCGGCCTACCAGGAGATCGATTACGACCTCAACGGCAAGCGGCTGTCGATCTGGGACGGCTCGTCGGGCAATCTCCAGAAGGTTCAAATGTACTGGGGATCGCAACCGGCCGCTTTCTACACGCCCGGCGCCATCCACTTTCAGCACCAGGACTGGCTCGGCTCGCAACGTGTGACGACAAACTATGCCGGAGCGGCGGAGTCGATCCTTGGACACTTTCCTTTTGGGGAGGTCAAAAGCTCCTCGGGCAACCAGATCGATGCCTATCAATTCGGCCAGCTTGACTACGTTGATGCCGCCAACAATCAACACGCCCAGTTCCGCGAGGAATCGGTCGGCAACGGCCACTGGCTCTCGCCCGACCCTTACGACGGAAGCTACAATCCCTACAACCCCCAGAGCTTCAACCGGTACAACTACGCGAGCAACAATCCGATAGCTGCTGTCGATCCGTCGGGTATGGACGATTGCATCTTTGGCTGTAATGATGGCCCCGACCCTGGATTTCCTCCTTTCTTCGGCGGCGCTCCCGGACTCGGGAAATTTCACGGCAGGCTTGACCCTCGCCCGACAGCTCCAGGCGACGACGATGACCCGCTCCAGGCGACGGGCGATCCAGATTGGACCAATCCGCTCAGCGAGCATCTCGGATTGCCCGCCGGTGCGGGCACAGGCACATCCCTTAATGGCGAAATTTTTGGAGCGCTGGGATTGCCTTCAGGAGGGTGCGAGTTCGGTGCTTGCGGGAGTGGACCAAGTTCGTTCGGGCCGGGTGGAGCC
>CAXTWP010000035.1:0-1382 GCA_964247945.1 uncultured Acidobacteriaceae bacterium
GCCTGACGCAGCGGGAGGTTTCGCTCAAGTTAGGTATGGCGCATTCCTACCTGAACAAGTGCGAATCCGGGGAACGAGCGATCGACGTAGCTGAACTCTGGGCCATCTGCAAGATCTACAAAAAGCCAATGAGCTTCTTCGCGCCCGACGAGCCTTGAAGCAGCCTATGACGGTAAGCACTGCGACGACGGTGAGCCATTCTTGCCGATCGGCAGGATCATTTGCGATGGTTGCAGGGCGATTGTCGAACGGGTGACGAATGCGCGAACGAACTCGCTAACAAGCCGTGAATTATCGTCCCCGCGTGCAGCGATCCACTAGTCCAGGCACAGCGCATCCTCCTCCAGAGGTTTGGCGACAAGCCGCTGTCCGTCGAGTTTTAGGGCATTCGCCTTGGTCAGTAGTGCAACTCCACGGCTCGCGATCAGCAAGTGCTCCGCCTCGTCCGGATAGAGTATCCGGTCAATATGCTTCGGATGGATATGCTCATCCCGCATCAGCTTCATAAGCCTCTCGTAAAGCAACGGATGTGTCCGCTGCTGGTAGATGATCCAGCGCTCGTCACGCAGGTCTGCCAGCTTGATTGCGCTCTTCGATGCAAGGTTGTGTTCGCGTGGAAGGACGATGTGAAGCGGTGTCTCCGCGAGCTTGGTCATCGTCAGTTTTGCGTTTCGCTCAGGCTGCGTGATGAGCGCTACATCAAGGTCAGCGCTCATCAGCCCGTGTGCCAGATCGGACGAAGGCTCACTGTGGATGCTGATTTCCAGGTCAGAGTACAGGGGCAATCGGATGGAGTAGAGAACCTCTACTAAGACGGGGTCCACATCCGGTGACTTTCCGATCTCCAGAAAATGGCCGGCCCTGTCCTTCGTCTCCCTAGCCGACCGAATTGCCCTCTCCCCATGGGCAAGAGAGATACGTGCATGTTCCACGTAGGATCGGCCAGCATCTGTAATTTTGATGGAACGTCGATCGCGCTCGAATAGCTTGGCATTCGCCTCGCGTTCTGCGCTCTGAATACAACGGGAAAGTCCCGATTGGGATAAGCCGACCCGTTCCGCCGCGCGACCGAAGTGCATCTCCTCGGCCAGAGTGATCACCGCTTCCAAATGCCTTGTTTTGAACCTTTGCTGCATGGCCCGTCCCCAATCTCTTTGAAATAGGGATCAACATTCCAGCAGCAGTAATGGCGACGTTCTCCACCGCCGGAATACCATTTTCCACAGGCGACGAGGCTGTTGTCAACTTTGATTCCCCCGCGCCGTTGACATCGCAGACGCCGTCCGACCGTAACTTTCTGCCTGTCAAAGCCTGCACTTATGCGTCCGCTGCATAAGCGAAGTCTTGAAACTCATTGGACTTCGATCTCGGAAACCTTCACC
>CAXTWP010000035.1:1392-10392 GCA_964247945.1 uncultured Acidobacteriaceae bacterium
TGATTCCCCTGCGCCGTTGACATCGCGGACGCCCTCCGGTGTAACTTTCCGCTCGTCAAAGTCTGCCCTTATGCGTCCCCCGCATAAGCAAAGGCCTGAGACTCATTGGACTTCGATCTCGGAAACCTTCACCTTCAACTCACGTACTAGGAGGTCTGGATGTTCGACGAGAAAAAACCACCCGCATCTGAGCGTCTGCTCCCCATCGTTGGCCGGGCTGGCGTGGAAGCCCTACTGGATAGTCATGCCGCAGCAGCCCTGCTCGGCGTTCATCCCCGCACCCTTCAGCGTATGGTGCTTCGGGGTCAAATCACAGGTGTCCAAGTGGGCAAGCTCTGGCGCTTCCGGGCCTCCGCAATCGACCATTGGATCGACCAGAAGCAAGCCGGCTAACCCCCCGAAAAACTATGTTTTCCGCAGATAAAGCGGCCCGCTCTCGGCTACCCTTAGATCAGCCATTCGTGCCGTGAGTCGAGGAGGAATCTTGATATCACGAGCGCGTTATCAGTTCGGAAGTCTTACACGCAAGAAGCGGGCGAAGGGATCAGACGCCTGGGAGTTTCGGTACTACGAAACGATCGAGAACGGCACACGGCAGCGGAGGACTGCTACCGTGGGCTCGGTCGAGAAGTACGGTACCAAGGCTCTCGCACAAAGGGCGGTCGAAGCTCTTCTCCTAAAACTCAACTCTGAAACTCCACAGCAGTCCATGGCCGTGGTCACGTTCGGCGCGATATGCGACCGCTACCTTGAGGAAGAACTGCCAGAACGGTATTCGACGGCGAAGTCTTACCGATCGAATATCAAGAACTACCTCAGGCCTAGATGGGGCGACTATCTGCTCGAAAAGATCCGGCCAATGGCGGTCGAGGATTGGTTGAAGAACCTTTCTATGGCTCCGAAGTCGAAGGCCCACATCCGTAGCGTGATGCACTTGATGTTCGAGTGCGCCACGCGGTGGGAACTCTTCAACGAGCGCCGAAACCCGATTGCGTTGGTTCGCGTGAAAGGTGGCAGCAAGCGCCGGCAACGCCCAACTTCGCTCACTGTGGAGGAGTTCGAACTCATCGTCGCAACACTGCAAGAACCGTGGCGCACGATGGTACAGATTGCCCAATGTCTCGGTCTTCGCGTGAGCGAGATCGCGGCGCTTCAATGGGACGACTTCGATTTCGACAAAAACCAGCTTCTCGTTCAGCGCAGCTTTGTGAACGGCAGGGTGGATGACGTCAAGACCGAATACTCCCAGGACTACGTTCCACTGCATCCTTCCTTGACCGAGATCGTCCTGAAGTGGAGCACGCACGCTGTGGCCACGGAAGAAGGCTGGGTCTTTGCCAACCCGAGAACGAATCGGCCCTACTATCCCACCGAGATCCAGAAGCGGCATCTTCGCCCCTCGGGTTGCTGTGTGGTGGAATGTCCGACGTGCGGGGCAGCACCTGGTGTCTGGTGTAACCAGGATCAGAAAACCGGAAACGGCGTTCGTATGCTCTTGCACGAAACGCGCGTGAAGAACTCCGGCAAGTACGGGACCATCGGCTGGCACACGTTCCGCCACACGTATCGTTCGTGGCTGGACGAGACCGGAGCTCCGATGAAGGTGCAGCAGGAACTGATGCGACACGCTTCTATCCAGACGACGATGAACGTCTATGGACAGGCAATGTCGTCATCGAAGCGGGAAGCGAATGGGAAAGTGGTAGAGATGGTGCTCAAGCCGTTGAAAGCGAGCGCCTAAACTCCACTTTTTGCTATTGGGAGTTTATGGGAGTCTGTCAGCATTTCCAGACTTTCGTAAATTATTGATTTGATTGGTTGCGGGGGTAGGATTTGAACCTACGACCTTTGGGTTATGAGCCCAACGAGCTACCGGGCTGCTCCACCCCGCATTTCCAATATACCTCCGGTGCGAACGCCGGTCAACCGTTCCAATCCACATGCTGCATACTCTGCGAGGTTCTTCACCGATCGGCAAAACTTTTGTCCGGAATTGGAGTCTTCATATACAGCGCGGACGGGCGCGCCCTATATCCGTCTTCGTGGAGGATCAATGCGATACAGAACTTCTTTTCGTGCGGCATGGTCATTAGCCGGTGCGCTCTTGGTCGCGAGCGGCGCGCGTGCGCAGACCGGCAATCTTTCCAACATCCCCGACGCTCAGGTCGAGGCGAATGTACTTAAGGCACTCGCCGGATCACCCCGTCTTGCAAGCGAGAACATCACGACGAACACGGTGTACGGCACCGTCACCCTTTCCGGGTCGGTCAAAGACGAGCCTGCCCGCAAGCTGGCTGAAACGCTCGCCTCGCAGGCTGTCGGCGTCAAGAAAGTCGTCGACGAACTGACACTGGGTACATCGAGTGTTGCCTCGAACGGTGGCGGCCAGGAAACCAATCCGATGCTCCAATCGGACGGCACCATGGCCCCGCCGCAGGGTCAAAGTCAGGGCCAGGCACATGCTCCCGACCCCGATACCTATGCCGCTCAGCACGGCGTGACGCAGCTGCCGCCGCAGGGCGACCCCGCCAACCAGAACACTGGGTCACCCGACCCCTCCGGCGACTACAACCAGCCCCCGCAACCCGGCTATCGTCAGCCTTACAGCAATCAGCCGCCTCAAGGCTATCCGCAGGGCAACCAGGGTTACCCGCAGAACCAGGCTCAGCCGCCCTATGGCAACCCGCAACAGCAAGGTTACCCGCAGAATGGTCAGGCTTATCCCCAGAACCAGCAGCCCTATGCGCAACCTGGCTATCGCCCGCAGCAGCCGCCTCCGCCGCCGCCCTATGGTGCACAGGTCGCGGGCCAGCCCGTCACCGTGCCCCAAGGCGCACTGCTCCGCATCCGCATCAACGAGGGCCTCGACAGCAAGCACTCCCAACCCGGCACGCCCTTTGACGCTATCGTCCTCAACGACGTAGTAGCCGACGGCGCGGTGGCGATCCCTCGCGGAGCCAGCGTTCAAGGTCATGTAACCGACTCGCACAGCGGCGGCGTGCTCTCCGGCCATGGCGAGCTTTCGCTGCAACTCTCGCAGGTCACCCTCGGCGGTAAGACCTTCCCAATCACGTCCGATGTGTGGACCCGCGACAGCTCCGACAAGGGCCTGCAGACCGCCAACAATGCAATCGGCCTGGGCGCGGCAGGTGCGATCATCGGTGCTATCGCCGGCGGTGGACCCGGCGCGGCCATTGGTGCCGCGGCCGGCGGCGCGGCAGGCGTGGGAACCTCGGCCGCTTCCGGCAGCCGCCAGGTCCTGGTGCCGTCCGAGGCCATCCTGACCTTCCATCTGGCCCAACCCGCGCCGGTTACCACCATCTCGCAGGCGGAGATGGACCGGCTCTCCTACGGCGTCCCCGCCGGAGCACAACCCGCTATGGCACGCCGCCGCTACCCGGCACCCTACTACGGTCCAGTCTATTACCCACGACCCTACCCTTACCCGTACTAAACTGCCCCACTCTCCCGGCACAAGGGGCGGCGCAAGCCGCTCCTTTATCCTTTCAACCATCTCTGATTTATACTCAAGGCTTGCCCTGCACCCGGCGGGTCGCGTCTTCCTGAACTCTGCGGAACGCTCGGCCACGCCCCGCAAAATCCCGGGCAGGGTCGTTCCCCAGGTTTTAGCGGGGCACCCGAAGTAAAGGTCTACAGCACCCAATGATTCGCATTCTGCAGCAGGACAATCGCATCATCAAGGGCGTCTTCGCCGTCATCATCGGCCTGGCCGTGATTACCATGGTCATCACGCTGGTTCCCGGCATCTTCGACAACAGCGGCGCGAACAACTCGACCGTCTTCGCCACCGTCCGCAGTCCCGGCCTCTTTGGCCGTCTCGGCGGCGACAGCACGCCTATCCCGGCAGCCGAGGTCAACCAGCTCGCGCAGCGCCAGCTCCAGCAGCAAAAGCTGCCCGACTTCCTGCTCCCCTACATGGCCAACCGCGCCGGTCAGATCCTCGTACAGCGCGCCATTCTTAAGCATGAGGCCGACCGCCTCAACCTCCAGGTCTCCGACGAGGACCTCCTCCGCGAGCTGAAGACCGGCCCCTTCGCCCAGTATCTCTTCCCCGGCGGCAACTACATCGGCGACGAGGCCTATATGGACTTCGTTCAACGCGCCTTCAACACCAGCCGTTCCGACTTCGAGTCCCAAGTCAAGCAAGACATGGAGCTGAACCGCCTCCAGGCCCTCATCACCGGCGGCGTCACCGTCTCCGACGCCGCCGTCCGGCAGGCCTACCTCGCCCAGGGCACCAAGGTGAAGTTCGACTACGCCGTCATTACCGCCGAGGACCTGCGCAAGACCATCAACCCGAGCGACGCCGATCTCCAGGCCTTCTTCAAGCAGAATGCCGCCCGCTACGCCACCGCCATACCCGAGACCCGCAAGCTCCAGTATGTCGCCTTCGACGCGAACAGCCTGCCTGGCGGCAAGCCGCAGGTCACGGACGCCGACATCCAGGCCTACTACACCGCCCATCAGGCCCAGTATCAGGTCAAGGAACAGGTCCGCGTCCGCCACATCCTGATCGTCGTGCCTCCCGGAGCGGACGCAAAGACCGACGCCGCCGCCAAGGCCAAGGCGCAGGGCATTCTCGATCAGATCAAGGCGGGCGGCAACTTCGCCGACCTGGCCCAGAAGAACTCCGACGACCCAGGCAGCAAGGCCACCGGCGGTGAGCTTGGCTGGCTCGACCGCGGCCGCACCGTCCCCGAGTTCGACAAGACGGCCTTCGCGCTCGCGCCAGGCCAGACCTCCGACCTCGTCAAGACGCAGTTCGGCTATCACATCCTCCAGACCGAGGAGAAGAAGACCGCCCACCTCCAGCCGCTCGCCGAAGTGAAGCCCCAGATCATCCCCATCCTTGAGCAGCAGAAGTCTGGCGCTGCCGAGCAGAACTTCGCCCAACAGCTTGCCGCCGAGGCAGGAAAGCAGGGCATCGACAAGACCGCCGCCGCGCACAATCTCCGCGCCGTCACCACCGACTATCTCGCCAAGGATGGCGTCGTCGCCGGGGTCGCCGACTCCGCCGCCCTCCTCGCCCAGGCCTTCACCGTCAACAAGGGTGCCGCGCCCGCCTCCGTCTCAACCGGCGATGGCTATGCCGTCTTCCAGGTCGTCGACACGAAGCCGGCTCATGCGCCCGACTTCGCCGACTACCGCCCGCACATCCTCGACGACTACCGTGAGCAGCAGATCCCGCAGCTCCTCAACGCCCAGCTCCTCAAGCTCGACGACCGCGCCAAGGTCCTCAACGACCTCCGCAAGGCCGCCGTCGAGATGAACATCCCCGTTAAGTCGAGCGACCTCGTCGGCCGCGACGGCCAGGTGCCCGACCTCGGCGCGATGTCCGGTCCCGGCGCGCCCGCCTTCACCCTCGCCAAGGGTGCCATCTCCGCACCGATCAACACCGGCCGCGTCGGCGTCATCCTCACCGTCACCGACAAGCAGGAACCCTCCGCCGACGACATCGCCAAGAACTTCACCCAGACTCGCGAGCAACTCCTCAACGACCAGCGCGAGGAGATCTTCCGCGTCTACATCGGCTCCCTCAGCGAGAAGTACACCAAGTCCGGCGCTATCCGCTACTCGAAGAAGCAGCCCGCCCCCGGCGCATCGCCCTTCGGCCCGCAATGATGGATTGCTAAGGTACGCCCCTGAACAGAAACCGAGGCGCTTAGCTTTTATTTTGTCATTCTCGAAGGGAATCTGCGTCTCCCTCGCATCCGTCACCAGACCGGAGTCGCTCCTCCAAGAAGAAAGGTCCCCGCTCTCAAGCGGGAACCTTTCTTCTTCTCGGTCGCAATCCAGCTAATGAGCGGCTCTCGCCGCCATCATCTCGTCGTTGAACTTCTGGAAGAAGGCTTCGAAGCCGCCGCTCTGCTCCGCAAAGCGCATCGGCTTAACGCGCTCCACCAGGACCTCTGTCCCGTCCGGCGAGTTCGTCAGGATACTCATCGTCTCCGCGATAAACTCGTCCAGCGGCATGGCATGAGGGTCCTCCAACTGGCGACGCCCGCCCAACTCCGTCTGCACGTACGGCGGAGCCACTTCGATCACCCCGATCGGCGTTCCTTGAAGCAGGTAGCGGAGTGATTGGGTGTACGAGTGGAGAGCGGCTTTGGTCGCGCAGTAGGTTGGCGACAGCGCCAGCGGCATAAACGCCAGCCCCGAGGTGACCGTCAGAATCGTCGCCTTCGGTTGTGCCAGCAGCGTCGGCATCAG
This sequence comes from uncultured Acidobacteriaceae bacterium, assembly GCA_964247945.1. Lineage (GTDB taxonomy): Bacteria > Acidobacteriota > Terriglobia > Terriglobales > Acidobacteriaceae > Edaphobacter. Next base: position 7,624 of record CAXTWP010000035.1, read on the forward strand.
CGCGGCGTTCAGCCGGATCGGCCCCAGCAGATTGGTCGTCACCATCGCCTCCGCGTCAGCGGTTGCGCTGGTTTTTACATCCTCGATCCGCGCAATGCCGGCATTGTGGATCACCGTGTTCAGAGCGGGAAAGTCCTTCACGAGTTGGGCGGCAAAACTCTGGATCTCGCCCGCATCTTCGATGTCGAGCACCATCGACCTCATGCCCGGGTTCGCCGCCACGGTCTCCTCCAGTACCTGCTGCCGCCGTCCCGCGATGATCACCGTATTGCCCAGCTTGTGGAAAGCTTCCGCCAGCCCACGACCAATACCGGAACCGCCACCTGTAATCAAGATCGTGTTGCCATTCATCTGCATGTTGTTTCTCCTATTCCTTACGTTTACAGCTAGAATCAACTTCTTAAAAACTGAAGCAAATTCGCATCTTCGTGTAGACGCACCTGTCTTTCGTGTTTGTCATTCCTAGAGGGATCTGCGTTTCAACCTCTGCACCACTAAGATACTTGTCTTAGTTACTGACTCCGGCTTCATCATCTTTACATCTGCCGAAACATAACTGCGGCGCGATGAGGCACCTCCCGTTGCGCGGTGGCAAGTTTTGCTCATCGGCGTCCCGTAACCGGCACCGTATGGCCGTGCGCGACAAGCTGCTTCGCCACCTCCAGGCCCGTGTCGCCGGTAATCAGGATCGTTTTGCCATCCAACTTAATAATTCAGCCTCCCTATGTATGCGAGTATAGGAGCTGTACTCTCTGTCGAGAAGTAGGCACTTAGAACTTCTGTACGCACCAGGAAGAGAGTAACGTCGCCTCACAGCACAGCATCCGTTCCCGGCATGCGTCCACTTCCCCTATACAGGAAGAGTGTTCGTCGCTCAGAGCGGTAGTCATCCGTACCGTGCATCCCGTCGTGCCGCCTAAAGTCGAGTACAAGTTAACCGATCTCGGCATGAGCCTTCTGCGGCCTCTGGCTCCGGGCGGAGACGCACCAGGATCGCGTCGAGCAGGCCCGCGCCGCCTTCGATCAAAGGTCCCCAACCTGGGCGTACTCAATCGGAAACAGGCAGTTTCTTCCGCGCTCTCCTTACTTCTTTCCGCATCACATAGCCAGCATGGTCACGCCATGTTCAAGTGATGTTCGAGGAAGTTCCATGATGGAAGACCGCCTCTCCGGCATCCTGCTGCACATCACCTCCCTGCCGTCCCACGGCGGCATCGGCGACTTTGGCCCCGCCGCGTACGCCTTCGCCGACTTCCTCGAATCCGCCAAACAGCGCCTCTGGCAGGTGCTTCCGCTCAGTCCCACCGGCTACGGCAGCTCGCCCTACTCCGCCCTCTCCGCCTTTGCTGGCAACCCGCTGCTTATCTCGCTTGAACGCCTCGCGCGGGACGGCTGGATCGCCGAAGAGCGCCTCGCCGGCCTGCCCGGCGCGGAAGGTCAGGCCGACTTCCAGGCGGCGAACGACCGGAAACTCCCGCTCATCGAAGAGGCCGCCGGCAACTTCCTCGACCGCGCCACCTCCGAGCAGCGTGCCCGCTTTCAGAAGTTCTGCGAGGACAATCTTTCCTGGCTCACCGACTACGCCATGTACGTTGTTCTGCGGCGTACCTACAGCTACGCCAGTTGGCACGAGTGGCCGATCGAATATGCCCATCGTCGGCCCGACGCCCTTACCCGTCTCCGCAACGAGCGCGGCAGAGAACTCGCCGTCGAGCAGGCCATCCAGTTCCTCTTCAACGAACAGTGGTGCGCGCTCAAAAGCTACTGCAGCCGGCGCGACATCCGCATCCTCGGCGATATCGCCATCTTCGTCAGCTACGACTCCGCCGACGTCTGGACCAACCCCGACATCTTCGAGCTCGACGAAGACCGCCGCCCCACCCGCGTCTCCGGCGTTCCGCCCGACTACTTTTCCGCCACCGGCCAGCGTTGGGGCAACCCTCTTTACAAGTGGGGCCTGCTCCAGGAGCGCGGCTTCGACTGGTGGGTTGCCCGTATCCGCCGCGCGCTCGACCTGTACGACATGATCCGGCTCGATCACTTCCGCGGCTTTGAGGCCTTCTGGTCCATCGCCGCCGACGAGGAGACCGCCGTCAACGGCCAGTGGGTCAAGGCCCCAGGCCACGCCCTCTTCCAGCGCCTCAAGGAGGTCTTCGGCGACCTTCCGTTCATCGCCGAGGACCTCGGCCTCATCACCAGGGAGGTCGACGAACTGCGCGAGCACTTCGGCATGCCCGGCATGCGCATCCTCCAGTTCGGCTTCTCCAATCGCGGCGGCCATCTCTACCTGCCGCATCGCATGGTTCCCAACACCGTCGTCTACACCGGCACCCACGACAACAACACCACGCTCGGCTGGTGGCGGGACGATCTTAATCCAACCGAACGCCAGAACGTTCAAACCTATCTCAGGCCGATCCAGTATGACGGCGAGATCGTCTGGGCCATGATTCGCGCCGCCGCTAGCTCCGTCGCCAATATCTGCATCGTCCCCTTGCAGGACGTGCTTCACCTCGGCACTGAGGCTCGAATGAATAAGCCTTCAGCCGCGAAGGGAAACTGGAGTTGGCGCTACCATCCCGATGCCATCCATCCCGACTTTGCCGCCAAGCTTGCCGCCCTTGCTGAGATGACCGACCGCGACGGGTGGGAAGAGCCGGTCAAAGGGGAAGAAGCGGGCAAGCCGACCGAAGAGGCTCACGATCGTGCCGAACTCGGCGCGGGGGGGATAAACCCCCGTCGCATTAGACGAAGTTTGGGGAAAAAAAA
>CAXTWP010000035.1:10402-12747 GCA_964247945.1 uncultured Acidobacteriaceae bacterium
CTACTTTGCTCTAAACTAAGACCACAGAACAGGAGCAACCATGCCACTCTCCGGCGAAGCCATCCGCACCATGAACTACGTTGACGACATCTCCGTCACCCTCCGCCGCATCCTCGCCACCCTGCCCTCGCTGACCGACGAAGACAAGCAGCGCATCGCCGAGCACTTCCGGGTCGCCGAACCCAGCTACGAGTCCGTCCTCACCGCCGTCTCCAGCAAAGAAGTGGTCAAGAAGTAATCGTGATTCGGATAGTCGCGGTCATCGGGGCAGGGAAGGCCGGCCGCGCCTTTGCGCTCGCCTGCGCCGCCGCCGGCTTCGACGTCGTTCTTGAAGACGTCATGCCCGCCAACCTTCGCCGGGCGGAAGCCGACTTCTCCGATCTCCGGCTGCAAACCTCCGGCCAACTTCGCCTCGCTTCGACCGTCGAGGACGCCGTGCAATCGGCCGATCTGGCGGTGGACTTTGTGCCGGATGAACTTGAATCGAAGCTCGAAATCCTGAGCCTGCTCGATCGCATGGCTCCGCCGCGCACCATCCTCTGCACGCCGACCGAGCACATCAGCGTTACCGATCTCGCGTCCTGCAGCTACCGGGACGATCGCATTCTCGCTTTGCGCGGCTTCTTTACAGGTCGGGGTGCGCGCCTCCTGTATCCGGCCACGGCAGATTCGGCCGTCCTTCGCGCCGTCCTCGGCTTCTTCCAAACACTCGCCGCTCCGATGGAGCTGCAGCCGGACCCGGACCTACCCATGCTGATGAAGAACATCGTCTACACCCGTTAGCAACTCTGCCGGCTGATGTTCCACGCGGAACATTGACCTGAATGGCCGTTCACTGATGAGCGCCCTTCAATTCAGGCCGCGGAACCCCGAGCGTCCTTCGAACGTACCCTTCCCCAGAGTCTCCGAGTCCAAACCCAATGCGCGCCCTCGTCGACATCTTCGCCCAGGTCTATCAGGCCATCATGGCCAATAAGCTGCGTTCGTTCCTCACCATGTTCGGCATCGCCTGGGGCGTCGCTTCGCTGCTGCTGCTGATCGGCCTGGGCGAAGGCTTCCGCTCCGGCCAGCGCAAGGGGCTGGCGGAGGTCGGCCAGGACGTCATCATGATCTGGGCCGGCACCATCCCCGCGCTGCCCAACCAGCACACCGGCATGCGGCCCTACAAGCTCACCCTCGGGGACGCCACCGCCATCCGCGCCGAGGCCACGCACGTCCGCAACGTAACCGCCATCATCAACCGCTCCGACCTCAAGCAGGTCAGCGAGTTCTCCTCCTCCGGCGGCCAGGTACTCGGTGTCGAGTCAAACTTTCCCGACATCCGCCACCTTCCCATCGCGCAGGGTCGATTCCTGAACGGCGCAGACCTGGCGCAGCACCGCCTTGTCGTCGTCCTCGGTGCCAAAAACAGCGACCTCCTCTTTCCCGGTCGTCCCGCACTCGGCGCGTTCATCACCCTCAACGGCTACCGCTTTCAGGTTATCGGGATCGCCGCCAAGACGGGCCGCGGCAACAACAACAGTCAGAACCAGAACATCTACATCCCGCTCTCCACCATGATGGAGTTCTTTCCCATCACCGGCGACAACATCCCGCAGGATTCGATTACCTCCATCCAATACCAACCTATCGACGAGCAGTCGAACGAGGCCGCCAAGGCCGACGTGCACCGCATCGTCGCCCAGCGCCACGGCTTCTCTCCCGGCCTCAAGGACGCGTTCGAGGAGTGGGACACCATCAAGTCCAACAAGATGGTCGGGATGATCTTCACCGCGATGGACGTCTTCCTCGGCGGCGTCGGGGTCGTCACCCTCGCGCTCGGCGCGGTCGGCATCGTCAACATCATGCTGGTCACGGTGCAGGAGCGTACCCGCGAGATCGGCCTGCGCACGGCTCTCGGCGCGACCAGCCGCAGCATTATGACGCAGTTCTTTCTCGAAGGCCTGGTGCTTACCGGGCTCAGCGGGGCCATCGGCATTCTGGGATCGGCTGGGCTGATGGCGCTGATGGGCTCTTTGATGGGCGGCAACGAGATTGGCTTCGATCCGCCGACCCTCGTTCCCTGGTCCGCCGCCATGGCGATTACCACGCTCACCCTCTGCGGGATCATCGCCGGCGTCTATCCCGCGAGCATCGCCGCCAAGCTCGAGCCCGTCGAAGCGCTCAGGAAAGAGTAGCGAATGCTCAGAGACATCTTCGGCCAGGCGCTTGAGGCCATGCGGCACAACGGCCGCCGCACCACCATCACCATCGTCGGCATGGCGTGGGGGATCGCCACGGTCATCCTGCTGCTCGCCTTCGGCGCGGGCTTCGTTCTCAATCTGCATGACCAGCCGGGCTAAATC
>CAXTWP010000035.1:12757-15198 GCA_964247945.1 uncultured Acidobacteriaceae bacterium
TTCGAGAACATCTTCTCGCAGTTCGGCACCAACATGATCGGCGTCTTTCCCGGCACCACCAGCGAGCAGGCCGGCGGCGCCAAGGCCGGCGTCAAGGTCCGGCTCACCCAGGATGATGTCGAACGTATCCAGGAGACCGTGCCCGGCATCGTCCGCGTCGCCGCCACGGATTACAAGACCGTCCCCGTCTCGAACGATCTGCACAACTACACCTGGGAGGTCGACGGTATCATGCCCGAACTCCAGCAGATCCAGGTGATGGACATCGCCATGGGCCGAGCCATGACCGAGGCCGACCTGGTCAGCCGCGCGCACGTCGCCCTGATCGGCTCTGAGGCCAGGACCAAGCTCTTCTCCGGGCTTTACCCGGTCGGCCAGAGCATCCACATCAATGGCATCTCGTTTGAGGTCGTCGGCGTCCTCAAAGCCAAGATGCAAGAGGGCGACGACAACATCAACCGCGTCGTCGACGTTCCGCTGACCACCATGGGCGACCTGAAGGACACCAAATACCTCGGCGCCATCTGGATGAGCTACCAGGGCGACTACCGCGAGGTGGAGCGCGCCCTGCGCAACACGCTCGCGCTCGCCCACGGCTTCCGCCCGTCCGATAAGAACGCTATCTTCGTCGCCAATCTGATGGAGCAGCTCTCGCAGTTCCGCGCCATCACCATCGGTCTCCAGGTGTTGCTGCTCTTCATCGGCGCGCTGACGCTGGGCATCGCCGGCATCGGGCTGATGAACATCATGCTGGTCAGCGTGCAGCAGCGCACGCGCGAGATCGGCGTCGAAAAAGCGCTCGGCGCGCGCAAACGCCACATTCTGCTCCAGTTTCTTGCCGAGGCCCTGGTCATCTCGAGCGTAGGCGGGCTGGGCGGTGTGCTGCTCGCCTATGCCGTGGCGACCGGCGTCGGCAGCGTCAAGTTCTACTCCGCGGTCGCCGAAAACGCCTCGGCCGGCGACATCCATCTGCTCATCTCGCCGCACATCGTCGTCATCGCCACCGCCATCCTGGTGCTCGTCGGCACGGTCAGCGGCATGATCCCCGCGTTGCAGGCTGCCAACCTCGACCCCATCGAAGCGCTGCGCTACGAGTAGCCGGCAAAAAGAAGCGGCCACTCCCCGTTGGAGGTGGCCGCAAGAATAAGAGCAAAGTCGCAATCGATGGAGAGACGCACTTGTTTTCTTGTTTGTCATTCCCGAAAGGTAGCTGCGTCTTTAGCCTCCATATCTTCCGCTCTGCTGGCCTTCAGTAAGACACCGCAACCGCATTGCTGATCGCTGCGCCGACCTGCGCCGTAACCGTCACGGTTCCATGCTGTAGAAAAAGCAGGTTCCCACCGAGGATGGTCGCCACCGCGGGATTGCTGGTCTTCCACACAGCGGATCGGGTCACGTCCGCCGTGCCTTGGTTCGAGAGCTTCGCCACTGCGTCGAAGTTATCCGTGTTGCCCGTGCTCGAAAGCAAGGTGAGCGCAATGGACTTGACCTGGATCGGAGCGAGCGGCGGGGCTGAGGGCGCGGTGACGTTGACCGTGACCGACGCGGTCGAACTGCCGTACGCATTGCGGCTCGTAAGCGTATAGGTCGTTTGCTTTGTGGGGTTGACGGTGATGGGACCGCGCGTAAACCCGGCGGGATCGATAAAGCTGTAGACCGCCCCGGTTACAACCGGCGTCAACGTCACCGTGCCGCCCACAGGCACCGAGCTCGGCGATGCCGTAAAGCTGGTAATCACCGGCGCGGCACCCGCGGGAGCCGTGGCCGAGTCGTAGACCGGAGCCATCTGCACCACCTCGAAGTCCGCCGAACCGACAAAGTTCAGCTTCGACAGGTCATCGTCGTTCCAGCGCGGGTCCGGAGTTCCTTGGAAGAAGAGATTGCTGCCGTTATCTGCCAGGATCATGCCGTACTGCTTCATGGCCCGCAGGATCACCTGGTTGGTCTGCGAAAATCCGGAGATATCGAAGCTCTGCTTCAGCCGTATACGCATTCCGATGATGTTGTCGCTCCCCCACAGCGTACCGGCGGCATGGGTCGCCGGCGCGGTAAAATAGCCGTCGTTCTGGTCGTCCTTGGTAAACTTCGCGGTGAAGCGGAGGGCATGGTTGATCTGGCCGGCCACAATCTCGTCGTATCGAACAAGGCCTTCAAAGATGGACAGCCCGGCGGCGTCCGCGGAGGTCAGCCCGTAGGGCCGTTGCTCCGTCTTGGTAAAGTCCCATATGGCCCCGTTGGCCGCGCTCCACGCACCATTGCAGTAGGAGGCCTGGTACATCTCATACGCTACGCATTTGTTGCGATCCAGCACGATCGCATGACGGTCGCTGCCATTGGTGGAACAGGAACCCGGGCTGCCCTCGATCGGTTGGGTGGGCGTCATCGGGTAGGGTGTAATGTCGCTGTCGTCCGGGTACGTCACCATCGCAACCTCCACGGAG
>CAXTWP010000036.1:0-5065 GCA_964247945.1 uncultured Acidobacteriaceae bacterium
GAGCGCAACGGCATTTACATCATCGACCTGCAAAAAACCCTCAAGATGTTTAAAGAGGCGTCGAAGTTCGTGACCGACCTGACCTCCACCGGCAAACTGATCCTCTTCGTCGGCACCAAGCGCCAGGCCCAGGACGCCATCGCCGAAGAGGCGAATCGCGCCGGGATGCCCTACATCAACAGCCGCTGGCTCGGCGGCCTGCTCACCAATTGGATCACGGTCCAGAAGTCGGTCAAGCGCCTCCAGGAACTCGATGACATGTCGACCGACGGCCGCTATGAGCTGCTGACCAAGAAGGAGGTCATCAGGCTGGAGCGCGAGCGCAAGCATCTCTCGACCAATCTCGCGGGCATCAAGAGCATGAAGCGCCTGCCCGACGCCATCTTCGTCGTCGATTCGAACAACGAAGCCATCGCCGTAGCCGAGGCCCGCAAATTGGGCATCCCAGTCGTCGCTGTCGTCGACACCAACTGCGACCCAACCGTCGTCGACTACGTCATCCCGGGCAACGACGATGCGCTGCGCGCGATCCGCCTCTTCACCATGAAGATTGCCGACTCTGCTTTTGAAGGCGTTCAGATGGTCTCCGAGCGGGCCTTTACCACCGAGGTCGCCGACGTTCAGCAGACCGAAGTCGCCCCGCAATACATCGGTGAAGACGGCGAGTTCGACCCGGCCCTCGCCGAGGTCCATGAGTCCGCCGGCGTTGCCGAGGCTTCGGTCGAGGACGATGATTCCGTTGATCTCGACGCGGTCCTGGGCGGAGGCATCCGCAAGGCCCCGGCCGCGGCCACAGAGCCCGAGCCGGAAGCCGAACCGATCCACGCCGAAGTCTCCGCGTAGGAGACAACGCAAGAACGGCTTTGCCTCGCGTGAAGCCTCTTCGCGTACTCTATAATTGCAGCCTCTTGCGCAGGAGAGAAGACATGACGAACGTTCAACTTTACTTCGCTATCGGCATTCCGACCTTCAGCGTTCTTGTTGGCATCATGATCGGTATCTTCCAGAGCAATCACGTTCTCAACCAACTCAACCTTCGGTTTACGTCGTTAGAGTCCACCATGAACTCTCGCTTTGCCTCCATGGAAAGCAGGATGCAGGTGCTCGAAAGCGATATGAAGATGCTCGTTCGGTTGCACAATGACGTGGATGTCCGGCTCGCCCGGCTTGAAGAACGGCTTACCCGCTAAGTCTGCTACTAACTTAATGGCATTGATTTCCATTCGTACTGTACAAGGACAATATGACCGCCGCCACAGAAACACCCGTAAAGATCGACGCCAAGCTCGTCAAAGAGCTCCGCGAAAAGTCAGGAGCGCCCATGGGCGACTGCCTCAAGGCCCTGCAGGAGGCTAAGGGCAACATGGAGGACGCCTTCGTCGTCCTGCGCAAGCGTGGCATGGCCTCGGCCGCCAAGAAAGCCTCCCGCTCTACTAACGAGGGCGCGGTTGGCACGTACATCCACGCCGGCGGCAAGATCGGCGTTCTGGTTGAGCTCAACTGTGAGTCCGACTTCGTCGCCCGCACCGAAGACTTTCAGGAACTGCTCCGCGACATCGCCATGCACATCGCCGCCACCGACCCGCGCTTCGTCGGCCGCGATGAGGTGACCGAAGCCGACCTTGAGCGCGAGAAGGAGATTTACCGCGCCCAGGCCGCGGCGACCGGCAAGCCCGCCAACATCATCGAAAAGATGCTTGAAGGCAAACTCGGCAAGTTCTACGAGGAGTTCTGCCTGCTCGACCAGCCCTTCATCAAGGACCAGTCGCACACCATCGCGCAAATTGTCGCCGCCAAGGTGGCCAAGCTCGGTGAGAACATCTCTGTCCGCCGCTTTGCGCGCTTCAAGGTAGGCGCCCCGGACTGGACGGTCGCCTCCACCAAGGCCACCGCAGAAGAGATCGCATCTTAAAACCTGCGACCTTAGTGTCCGGGGTCGGGTACCATCCTAGCCTCGGACATTGCTTCAATGCACGCAGCTATTCAACCGGAACTCCAATTGGCTCCCGTTCACCGATACGCCCCTGCAGCGCCCAAGATAACTCGCCGGAGACTTCATCTTTCGGCGGTCCGAGGAGCAAGCTGGCGATTAGGGGCATGATATACGCTCCGATGAACGCAGCGATGATGATACTTACCGCGCCGAAAACGGCTGCGCCGGCGAACTGCGTGATCCCGCCTTCCGGTGCGCCATGCAGGTAGCCTAGCCCTGGTAACAAAGCAAACGGAGAAAGCCGCGTATCTCCGCATACAGAGTCCATCACCACAAACAGCATGAACGCAAGCAGGGGAAGCAGGACAAACACTCCCACCCACTTGGCTTGATGATAAGCCTCTCCAGTAGGACTAAACGAAATACCTGTACTTACGTCCTCTTCGTCGCTAATAATGCCGAGTTCATGAGCGTAGGTGTTCCCCCAGCTGATGCTCGGCTTAGAGGGCCAGATGATGTGGGGGATCAGGTTCTCAAAAGAGAATATGGTTGGAAATATCCCGAACACAGCCCCATGTTCGGTGGCGTCGATGATCGCATCGTCGGGAGTGATCATCTGGACGCGATCGGCAAAACCCTGCGGTTTGTTGTAGTAGTGGAACAGGCTGTCGTCCGCAAACTGCTCCGCGGCGCTTTGCGTGTAAACCTTACGGACCAGCTCGAGGTTGGAGAGCAAGACCAGGTTTGTCTTGAGGTTTTCGCTATACGACGCATCTGGATCTTTAAAGTTTCGGCCGTACTGGCTGTAGGGAACCAGGTAGTAAACGATAAAGGTAAAAGCTACACTGATAGCCCCGATTTGAACAAGGCTTACCTTATACCGATGAGCGGCCGCCGGTAACAACCAAAATATAAACGGGCTCATCATTCCTTCTTTGGAATAGTTAACTACCCCAAAGAAAAAGGTAAGTAGTATTCCCAGAACCACAGGGCCATTGATGCTGCTGCGTCCGTTGCTCTTCCTTATCTGATAAGTTACCCCCATAAGAGTGGAAAGCGGGATAAAAGCTGTCAAGTGGCTGATGCCGGTAAGTATTCCGCCTGAACGGCCGAAACTCGGCACAAATGTCAAGAGAAGAACCAGAGCAGCACCGGCGATCAGCAGGCCCACGCTCGATCGGTACAGAGCGGCGTTGGAGGAGAACTGGGGCAGATAATACTTCTTCGAGCGGAACCGCTGTCCAAGATACGCAGCCACGAGAAAGGAGCCGCTCGATGCCACATACAACTCCATGGTTCGGTCCGGCTGAAACAAATTGCTTTGCCCCGGTTCACCCACAACCACTTTGTAGACGACCCCAAAGACGACGGCCAACAATGCGTACGATAGGACGAACGTCCCGGAGGGACGCGTCAGCCCACCGGCAACGTTAAACGCCAGCACCGAAAGAATAATGAAGCCGCCCGTGCAAACGGAAAACAATGGCGTCGTCCCTTGCAACTGCTGCACCATGCAAAGAGCCATGGAAAACACCAGCGTGGGAAGTAGGGGTATCCGTTCTGGAAAGGGGAGACGCACGTAGCTGTTACCAGACTACTAGAAGCATGAAGCATAGCAAAGCAGCCGCCGCAGGCACCGTGAGATACTAAGCCCATATGTACAAACGGGTTCTTCTCAAGCTTTCAGGAGAAGCCTTGGCCGCCGGTAAGGGCTTCGGCATCGACGCGATCTTCATCCACAAAGTCGCCGCCGAGATCGCCGCCGTGCATGCCGCCGGGTGTCAGATCGGTATCGTCGTCGGCGGTGGAAACTTCTTTCGCGGCGTCGCCCAGCAGGCTATCGACATGGATCGCGTCGCCGCCGACCACATGGGGATGCTCTCGACCGTTATTAATTCCATTGCCTTGCAGGACGCGATTGAGAAGCTTGGCCTCTTCTGCCGGGTCATGTCGGCCATCGAGATGCATCAGGTAGCCGAGCCGTACATCCGCCGCCGCGCCATGCGCCACCTTGAGAAGGGTCGTGTTGTTATCTTCGCCGCAGGCACCGGAAATCCCTTCTTTTCAACAGACACCGCCGCCAGCCTGCGCGCCATGGAGATCAAGGCCGACGTGCTCCTCAAGGCCACCTCCGTTGACGGCATCTACACGGCGGACCCAAAACTCGACCCGACCGCCACCAAATTCGAGGAGATCACCTATATGGATGTCCTCCGGCTCAACCTTCGAGTCATGGACCAGACCGCTGTCTCCCTCTGTAAGGACAACAACCTCTCGACCATTGTCTTCAGCATGAAAGTACCCGGCAACATCGCTCGCGTGGTCAACGGAGAGAAGCTTGGCTCTCTCATCACCGCTTGAGCCATCTGATACTACCCTACGCAACAAATAGCTTGACGCGGAAGTGGGATAGCCTGAAGATGGAGGCCATGTCGACGCCCTCTCTTCCGCCCGTTCCCAATCCTTCCAGCGTCACCATTGCCGCCGCCGCCGCACCATCAGTTCCAGCCGCCTTCATCGCCAGTTGCCTTTCGGCCGCTCAGCAGGTCAAGCAGACCTACAACGTGTCCATTGCTGTGTTGATCGCGCAAGCTGCGCTCGAAAGCGGTTGGGGCCAGCACGTGGTCGATTACGCTTATTTCGGGATTAAGGGGCACGCTCCAACCGGCAACTCCACTACTTTCCAGACCACCGAAGTCATCGATGGACAGGTCATCCACGAGGCCCAGACCTTCCGCGCCTATACCAGCTTCGCCGACGCCGCCGATGACTACGGCCGCTTCCTCACCACCAACCATCGCTACGCCGGCTGCTTCCAGTACGCCAACGATCCTATAAACTTCGCTAAGACCCTCGCCGCCGCCGGCTACGCCACCGACCCCAACTACGCATCGAAGCTCATCGCCATCATGCAAGGGCACAATCTCATCGGCTACGATGCCCAGTAGGGCCCGGCATGTCAGGGCAGTTCACGTCGTGCCTCTCGTAGCTTGCTTCCTCCTGTCTTGCTCGTCAGGCCGTCCTTCGGCGGCGAGTTCCGCTTCAGGTTCATCGCCGGCCGCTACACTCGCCCAAACGGACAAGGCCGTCCCCTCATCGACCGACTCCTCTGTCGAAGACCAGGTGCTTGTG
>CAXTWP010000036.1:5093-14964 GCA_964247945.1 uncultured Acidobacteriaceae bacterium
CAACCGGCGTACACCGGCGATGTTCGGCAGAACAATAGCCATGTCGAATGCGGCGGCGATACCCAGACCCAGCCCCACCTCTTCACCGTGCGCGTTGACAAGACCACCCGCGCCTTCTCCGACGACGCGAAAACCCCCGGCGTCTTCATACCACTCAATCCATAAGCACACTCCGGCGAAGTAGCATGGAGGGAGATGCTTGACCCTACCGCCGCAGCCGGCAGCACATCGCCACCCCCCCGCAAGGTACCGCTCCCGGCCCTCACCGGCATCCGCACCCTGCTCGCGCTCAACATCGTGTTCTTCCACTTCAATCCGCCCTATGCCGGTTTTGCCGCACCGTTCATACGGAACGGGTTTGTCTTTGTCGGCTTTTTCTTCCTGCTCTCGGGTTTTGTGCTGGCGTACAACTACGCCGACCGTGCGCTTACGCTCAACCCACGCGCCTTCTGGGCCGCCCGTTTCGCCCGCCTTTATCCCACCTATCTTTTGGCGCTGCTCCTCTCGTACCGCATGTTGCAATTGGAGTGGCACGCTCGTCCCCACGACGAATTCTGGCGCGGTCTGATCCTTACGCCGCTCCTGCTCCAAGGCTGGAGCCCCTCCCTCGCTACTTTCTGGAACACCGTCGGCTGGACGCTCTCCTGCGAGTTGTTGCTGTACGCGGCGTTTCCCTGGATTATCCGGGTCTGGATGCTGCGACTGCCATGGCTGGACACACCCGCGCAACTGATCGCGCTGTTTCTGGGCCTCTGGATGGCAGGCATGATTCCTCACGTTTGCTACCTGCGGCTCAACCCGGACCACCTTCCCAAGCCGATCACCCGCTATAGCTACGGTCTCTGGCTGCGCGCGCTCAAGTATTCGCCACCCGCTTACTTTTGCATGTTTCTCGCTGGCATCACGCTCGGCAAGCTTCAACTCAAGCTACGAATTACTCCGAACCAGCGATTTTTTGTGGCATTTGCCGGCGTCGCTGCGGTGGTAGTGTTCTTCTACACCGCGGTCGCCCGTGTCCCTTATGTCATCCTGCATGGGGGCTTGCTGATGCCGCTCTTCGCAACGCTCACGCTGGGTCTCAGCGGTTCAAATCCTGTTGCGTCTTTCTTTGCCTGGCGACCGCTTCTGCTGATCGGCGAAAGCACCTTCTGCCTCTACATGCTCCACTTCAACGGGATCAACCTCTTCAACGAAGCCCGACTTTGGGACCACCTGCACCTCGCCCGTTTTGATCCTTGGATCTCCTACATCACTATCCTTGGCGTCGCTCTCACCGTCCACCATCTCTTCGAGAAGCCCGCCCGGAAAGCGATATTAGGAAAGCTCCTGCCAAAATGAAGATGCCCCGCCGGAAGCGGAGCATCCCTTGCAAACGATCTGCGCCCGGCTAGGGGATAGGGGTTGTCGTCGACAACGTCGTCGAGTGCGCGCCATTGGTGATTGCCACAATCGCAGTCGGCAAACCCGAAGCCGGAAATGGCGTGTTCTGGATCGGCGTCAAGCCTCCATTGTTAGGGCTAAGCTGCTCGCCCGAGACGGTGTTGTCCGTCTGGTTTGCGGTAAACAGATAGATGCCCAGAGCCGGCTCGATGGCAACCGCAACCGGGTTCGTGCTGACCGTGGTGCTTCCGCCGACTGTCGCGGTCGGCGTTCCCGTCGAGGTGGTAATTGAATAGGCGCTTATCGTGCTCGCATTGAAGTTGGCGACATACATATACAGTCCGCGCGGGTCGATGGTGACGGAGAATGGGTATTGGCCAGTCGTAAACGGCCCGTTCACCATCGGCACCAGTGATCCGTTGGCCTGAACTATGTACCCAATCAGCTGGTTCGAAACCTTATCCGTCACGTAGACAAAACTCGACAGCGGATTCTCCGCTATCCCGCTCGGCGAGACGCCGGCCACATAGCCCGACTTAGCCGGAGCGCAACTGGTTGGAGCCGCCGGAGCCGGCAGCGGCGTCAAGGCACCCGTGCTCGGATTTTCTGAAAAGCCAAGAATCTCACCGATCGGCGAACAGCCCGTGGGTGTCTCCGCATCGACAACATAGACAAAATTATTGTGCTGACTGGCCACAATGCTCACGGGATTGTTGCCGATGTTCACGTTGACCGGCGCACCCAGCGTCACCGTCTCCTGGCCGCTGGTACCCCCACTATAAGTGATCGGGAAGATCGAAATACCGCCCGGCCCAGGCGAGGCGGTTGTAAAGCCATTCTGGAAGGTGTACGCCACATACAGGAACGCTCCGGCAGAGTCGACGGTCGCCGCCACGGGAAAGCTTCCGTTGGTGTTCACGGTGTTCTCGGCGTAGAGTTTACCGTCAGTCCCCACCGCATAGGTGCCCACCGTCGAATCGTCATGGTTCACCACAAACAGGAACTGGTTGCCCGTCTTCGGTGACACCGAAGCCACGATGGCCACCGGGTTGCGCCCCGCGGGAATCGGCGAATCCGCCAGCGCGACCAGAGCGCCCGTCTGGTAGTCCACCGCATACGCATCGATGAGCCCGGGATTCACCTTCGCCGTCGTTACATACACGTAGGCTACGACGTAATCGCGGCTGCACGCCGTAAGTCCAAGCCCGAGTGCGAGGGATACAACCGAAGCCTTCGCGATACGGCCCATCTTCGTCAACTTCATGCGCTTTCATTACTCCGGGGCCGTCGTTTCCGCCCGTTGCTGCGTTGGGTTTGCTTGCTACAAAGAGACCATTAGTTCACGTTGCCGCTGATCACGAGACACGTCGCGTGCGCCACCGCGGGAAAAGTCGCTCCACGGGCGAGATCGGAAAGCTGTCCCGTCTGCTGCTGTATGATCTTTCCGGTCACCGTACCTGATGCATTATTGGATGTGTAGACGTACTGCGAGGTCGGATCTTCGCCCATACATACAGGCCCAGAACCTACCTGATATGGATTCAGCGGATCGGGTACTTGCTGCAACCTGCTGGTCGCCGCGTCAATCGTGAACGCCGAGATCGTGCTATTGGAGACATTCGAGTTCGTACCGGATTGATTCAAGACGTAAAGGTACTTGCCTTTCGCGTCGGTGAAGGAGTAAACCGGATTTGCTGTCAGCGCCAGGTTCGGTACAGAGCCTCCGGTGAGCGGGTTTAGATTGCAGCTGCTGCCAACCGTGTACGGCAGGATGAGGTTGTTGGCCGCGTCCGTAAGATAGACATTGCTGCCGGTGGCGTTGATCGAAGTGATGAGAGGGGTGGCCGAGCCGCTGCCCGACACCGTCAGCGTTGAGTTGGTCGTCAACGTAAGCTGTCCCGCCGAACCTACCGTGTAGGGGAAAACCGTATGGTCGCCCTGGTCCACGGTGTACAGGCACCCGCCTGTGGCCACCCGCATCATGATGGGTGTCGGCCCTACCTCGAAGTAAGGCAGCTGTGTGCCGTTTGCATTCTTTACCTGCGCGTTGGTGACCAGGCTGAGCCGCCCCGTGTTCGGGTCAATGGCAAAGACCGTGATGTCCCCGTTCAGGTCGGTGACCGCGCTCGTGGTGCAGCCGTAGTTTGGAGACTTCTGGTCCAACACGTACAAAAAGCCGCCGGTCGAGTCCACCGCCGCCCACACGGGCGTCGTCCCTTGGCTGCTGTAGGTCGATTGGAAGGTCAGCGTACCGTCGCCGCCCACGCTAAACACAGAGATATTTCCCGCAACATAGCCCGTACCAGTCGAGCCGCAGGTGGCTCCGCTGCCCGCCACACCCTCGTTCACTACATACACATAGCGGCCGCCCGGCTTAACGGCGATCGACACCGGATTGGTCCCCCCGGAAGCAAATGGCGAACGTACCGCATTAGTTAAATTGCCCGTAAAGTCGTCGATCTTAAAGCCGGCGATCTGGCCGCTCTGCTGCCCCGCGGCCGCGTTCGGCGTCGTTCCCAGCACCCACATGTACCCAATCGTGCCGCCACCACAGGCTGTCATACCAAGCCCTAAGGCTACCGATGCTACCAAGGCCATCCCGAACCGGCCGATCCTACTCAACTTCATGCGCTTCCTTAATCCTCGCCGGCGATCGTCTAATCGCCTTGTGCCGCGAGCAACTCTTAGGGATACAGTTACTCTCCCGATTGTAGAAGCGTTCGCCGGATTACGCCAATCAACCGGCAATCATTCGCGTCCGCGATAAGAATGGTAATAAGAAGGGCGGAGCCGCGATCCGGATCTCCGCCTTACTGCCCGGCGTAGACCGGAACTACCAGACGCGGCAGCTATTGACCGGCATCATCGGCTGGCCGACCTTGCAGCCGAACGCCTTCCCGAACTCGTCGAAGTTCTCGACCGTCCCCTTGACGCGCCACTCGCCGGTCGAGTGTGGATCAGTCTTCGCCCGCACCCGCACCACCTGCTCACTGCCGTTCTCGCACCATACCTGCGCAAAGCCTACAAAGAAGCGCTGCGCCGGAGTGTACCCGTCCCGCTCACCGTTGCTGTAGCCCGGCTCAGCTGCCGCGCCCTGTTTCGCCAACGTCTCCTGCAAGGCTTGGAAAGCGACCCGGATGCCGCCATTGTCCGCCGCATTCTCACCCAGCGTCAGGTGCCCGTTCAGGTTCTGTCCCGGAGCCACCTCAAACCCGTCGTACTCCTTCGCAATGCACTCCGTCTTCTCCTTGAACTTGGCAAGGTCATCTGCGGTAAACCAAACCCGCTGGTTGCCCTTGCCGTCGAACTTCGACCCCTGGTCGTCGAAGCCATGCGTCATCTCATGGCCGATGACCACGCCAATCCCGCCGAAGTTCACCGCCGGGTCCAGGCTGTTGTCGAAGAACGGCGGCTGCAGAATGCCCGCGGGAAAATTGATGTCGTTGTTCGAAGAGCTATAGTAGGCGTTCACCGTCGGCGGCGTCATGCCCCACTCCGTTTCGTCCACCGGTTTGCCCAGCTTGTTTAGGTTCCGCTGCCGCTCAAAGATTGCCGACCGCTCCGCGTTGCCCAGCGGATCGTCCCGCTTTACGGTCAGCGAACTATAGTCGCGCCACGTCTCCGGGTAGCCGATCTTGTCCCGAAACGCCATCAGCTTCGCCTTCGCCTCGGTCTTGGTCGCGTCGCTCATCCACGGCAGGCTCTGGATGTCCTCGCCTAGCGCCTTCTCAAGCGCCGCCACCAGTTTTTCCATATTGGTCTTGGCATCGCCGGGAAAGTTCTGCTTCACCCAGTCCTGCCCCACCGCTTCGCCCAGCGCGCCGTCCGTCTGCCGCGTGCACCGCTTCCAACGCGGCTGCTGCTCCTTTTGGCCGTTCAGTGTTCGGTTAAAGAAGTCGAAGTTCTCATCGACAAACTTCGCGCTCAGCAGCGGTGCCGCTCCATGCAGCGCATGCCAGCGCAGATAGCTCTTGAGCGCGGCGAGGTCTTCGTCCTCAAGCTCCCCGTTCACCGCCTGCACGAACTTCGGCGAACTTACGTTCAATGTCGGAGCCTGCCCCACGCCCATCCCGTTCAGATACTGCTTCCAGTTGAAGTCCGGGCTCAGCCCCTGCACCTCGGCAACGGTCATAATGTGGTAACGCTTTGCCGGATCGCGCATCTCCACCCGCGCCATTGAGCCTTCGGCAAGAGCGGTCTCGATGCGCAGCACATTCGCCGCCTCCGCCGCAGCCTTGTCCGGTGCGTCACCCAGCAGCGCAAACATCTTCGTCACATGGGCGACATACTGGTCGCGCAGCTTCTTGCTGCGGTCGTCCTGGTTAAGGTAATAATCGCGGTCAGGCAGCGACAAACCGCCCTGCCCCGTCCCCAGAATCTGCTTGCTCGCGTCCTTCTGGTCCTGCTGCACCCCGACAAAGAACATTGCAACGCCGCCGAACCGCTTTGTCAGCTCCACGTCGAGCGCGGCGATCTGTTTCTTGTCGCTCAATGCGTCGATCGCCTTCAGCTCCGGCTCGATCGGCTGCGCGCCCAGCTTGTTCGCCTCATCCTCGTTCATGCACGCGGCAAAGTAATTGCCGTACTTCTTCTGGAGCTGCGTCTTTGGCGCGTCCGCAGCCGCCTTCAACTCCTGGTACAGCAGATAGTTGTTGCGGTCGGCCAGCTCGTTGAACCTTCCCCAGATCGCCTGGTCCGCCGGAATCGGATTGTTCTTCTTCCAGTTGCCGCACGCATATTGATAGAAGTCCGTGCATGGGTCGACCGTCTTGTCGATCGCCGTCAGGTCGAAGAGCAGAGGCTTCTTCGGCACCGCCGCCGGTCCGGAGGGCGTATCCGCTCCGCTAAATGCCTGCGAGAAACAAAGAGTGCTCGAAACAACGAAGAGTGAAGCGAAGGCCGAAGCGCGCATGATGCTCCTGAAACGAAAGTTGCGACTCTGGAGTGTGAGAGAAGCATAACCCACCGTCTCAGTGCTCGACAACACGAGATGCCTTCGGCTATGGCATCAGCTATGCCGAAGGAGCGAGCGCTTCCTCACTGAGGTCTCTTTCATCTTAGATTCTGTTAGTGGTAGCTGACTTTTCGATCGCCGCGGGTGATTTTGCCAATCACGCAGTGTCTTTCATTCGCGCGGTTCAGAACAGCCTTCGCCTTCTTCAGCTTTTCCGCCGAAACAACGGCGATAAGGCCGATGCCCATGTTGAACGTGCGGAGCATCTCCTCCTTATCGACATTGCCCAGGTGCTGGAGGTGCTCGAAGAGCGGCGGCGGTTGCCAGCTTGCGAGGTCGACCTGCGCGCCCATGCCCCTGGGCAGGATGCGGGGCAGGTTTTCGGTGATGCCGCCGCCGGTGATGTGCGCCAGGCCGCTCACGACCTCGGCCTGAGTAAGCTTCTTGATGATGGCCAGGTAGCTGCGATGCGTTCGCATAAGCGCCGCGCCGGTCTTATCCTTCAGTTCGTTAACGTACTGGTCAGGCCCGTACTTGGCCACATCGAAGAGCAGCTTGCGCGCGAGCGAGTAGCCGTTGGTGTGGAGACCGTTCGAGGGGAGGCCAAGCAGGACGTCGCCGATCTGGATGTTGGCCCCGGTAACGATCTGGTCGCGGTTGACCGCGCCGACGATGGTGCCGGCAAGGTCGTACTCGCCCGGCGCATAGAAGCCGGGCATCTGGGCGGTCTCGCCGCCGATGAGCGCGCAGCCGTTGGCGCGGCAGGCCTCTGAGATTCCCTGAACGACCGTCTCGACCACATTGCCTTCAAGCGCTCCTGTGGCAAGATAATCCAGAAAAAAGAGCGGCGTCGCGCCCTGCACGGCAATGTCGTTGACGCAATGGTTGACGAGGTCGGCCCCGACGGTGTGGTGGATGCCGAGCTCGAAGGCGACTCTAAGTTTGGTACCTACGCCGTCTGCCGAGGAGACGAGGACGGGATTGGGGAACCTGGCGAGGTCGAGAGCGAAGAGGCCGCCGAAGCCGCCGATCTCGGAGAGGACGTTCTTGTTGAAAGTCTTGCGGGCGAGCATCTTGATGCGCTGCTTGGCGCGATCGCCGGAGGTGATGTCGACGCCGGCGTCGGCGTAGGTGAGGGAGAGCTTCTTGAGGGATTTTTTGAGGGGAAGGGTCGGTTCGTCGGACACGCGGGGAGGCTCCCTTGGAAAGAGGTTCAGTTTATCAGGGGGAGCGTTGCGCCCAAGGAATGGCATGATGCAGTCTATGGTACTTGGTGCTATGGTTGTAGAAGATGAGACCGGAACATTATGCACCGCTGTCGGTCTATCAAGGCAAGGCGTTCGTTCGCTTTGCCAGAAAAGCCCGCATTACCGACGCCGATCTTTGGCGGGCGGCACAGCGGGCGAATGATGGCTTAGTGGACGCCGATCTTGGTGGAGGGGTGATCAAGCAGCGTATAGCTCGGGCGGGCGAAGGCAAGTCCGGGGGTTCGCGATCCATCATTCTCTTCAAAAAGAACAACCGCGCCGTGTACGTCTACGGGTTTGAAAAGAAGGATGCCGCCAATATCGGCAGCCGGGAGCTGGAAGCGTTTCGAGAGCTTGCGGACGTGATCCTCGGCTACACGGATGCCGAGATCGAACAACGTGTAAACGATGTAGCGCTCTTCCACGTGGAAGAGCCGGGAGAAGACCATGCCAGATAAACATCGGAGCGACGCTTTAGCCGCCATTCACGAGACGGCGGCCGATCTGCACCGCGTCGGCGGGATGGATCAAAAGACGATGCGCAAGTTCGACGCGCTGTGTCTCACGCCCATCCAGGAGATGACGCCGGAGAAGATTCGCGCTTTGCGAACCCGCGAGAAGGCCAGTCAGACGGTCTTTGCCGCCTACCTGAACGTCACGCCCGGCCTGGTCAGCAAGTGGGAACGTGGGGAAAAGCATCCTCAGGGGGCGTCTCTCAAGCTACTTTCGCTTGTGGAGAAGAGGGGCTTGGAGGTTGTGGCCTGATTGTGTGTGCAGATGTGAACCGATTCAACCATACAAATTAATCATCACGATCGGAGCGCGGAACTGCCGTAGGTTATCCGCGATATCTTTATTGCGGAGGCCAATATGTTCCTGTTGCGGTTTTCTTGCGTCGCTTTGCTGGTACTTAACGTCGTTCAGGGCGGATCGCAAAGTGCCATCCATCATAGCCATAGGGATGACGTTGCGAAGGCCGATCTATCAATCGAGACGTTGCGTTCGAAAGTGAAAAGTAGTCTGTCCAGACCGGAACATGACTTCTGGTCTGGCATAATAGCGACACGTATGGGCCGTGATGACGAGGCTATAGAGCTGTTCACCCAGGCTCTGCCATCGTTGAAGCATACCCACCCTGAAGACGCGGCCCTCGCATTGCGTTTGCTCGCTGATACCTATGACCGTCAGGGCCTCTTTGCGCGCTCCACTACTGTGTATGACGAACTAGAACATTCCGGGCTAACAAAGACCTTGCCCGAGGTCTATCGGGCAGGTGTCAAGGACGACGCCGAACTGGCGCGCGTCCTATCCGAGTCCCCCCCGGAAACGCTCACGCGAACTGGGCCGGTGCGTTTCCTCACGAGCCGCAACAACCCTCTTGGATTGATCACGACGAAGCTTTCCGTCAACGGCGTAGAGTCGGACTGGGTGCTCGATACCGGAGCGAACCAGTCGGTCATCAGTCACACGCTTGCCACGAAGCTACACTTGGAGATGCTGCCGGGTATTGCCCACACCGCCGGTGGCGTGACTGGTATCGAAAATCAAATCCATGTCGCAGTACTTCCCGAGCTTCCCATAGGAGCCGCAACTGCATGGAATGTTCCGCTGCTGGTGCTGGATGACACAAATTTGACAATATCTATTGGCAAGGATGAACCTTATCGAATCAGCGGGATCATCGGTCTGCCCATACTTCGCGCGTTAGGCTGCATCAAGTTTCAGCATTACGGAAGTTTCGAAGCCAAAGAAGAATGCAGTGTCTCCACAGAGAGCTCTGGTATGGAGTTTCATATGTTGACACCGGCTGTTCAAACTTTCGTGAAGAATCAACCTCTCACATTCACCCTGGATACTGGGGCTGCAGGGACAACGCTTTCCGCGCGATTTTTTGAACACTTCGCATCGGAACGGCGCATTTGGAAACAGGTGCAGACGATGAACGCGGGCGCGGGCGGCAACATAACGGCTAGCGCAAATCTTGTACCATCCGTCACCTTCGCACTGGGAGGTCAATCAGTAACGGTGCGCCATCTTACCGTTTTACCTAAACGGCAACACTCTGACGTGGATGCGCTCTTCGGAAATATGGGTGAGGATGTCTTGCAGTCTGTATCCAGTTTTACGATGGACTTTCCACATATGCGACTTACATTGGGTCCACGCCGCCCCTAGGGATGGACTCGTGTCCACTTGGCGGATGGGAGCATCATCCGTTAGTCCTCTTCAACCCGCTTTGCTAAAGCTGCCATTGTCTACAGGCCAAGGATGCGGGAGCGTTGGGCGGGCG
>CAXTWP010000037.1:0-6411 GCA_964247945.1 uncultured Acidobacteriaceae bacterium
CAGCACCATCGTCTCAAACGGCCACACCGCCCAGAACGGCACCACCGCCACAAAACTGTCGTTCTGCGCCACAACGCGCTCACCCAGCTTCAGCTCTGTTGCCACATATTCGACCAGCAGGTTCTCGCCCTTTTCGGCAAGGTAAGCCCGCTGCGCCGCCAGCTCCGCCACCACCTCGTTCGGCAGCGACCGGCTCGCCCAGATCTGCCCATGCGGATGCGGATTGCTCGCCCCCATCATCGCCCCGCGGTTCTCAAACACCTGTACATAGGCGATGTCGTCGCGCCCGCCCAGTTCCGCGTACTGCGCCGCCCACACATCGACCACCGGGCGAATCTCCTCCACCGTCATCTTCGCCAGCGTCAGGTCATGCCGCGGCGAAAAGCACACCACCCGGCACACCCCGCTCTCGCCGTCCGCGACCAGCAGCCCCTTGCCGTCCTGATCGTCTTCGAACCGCGGCGCGTCCGCCTTCAGCGCGGCAAAATCGTTTTCAAAGACATACGTGCTTGTATAAACGTCCGTCCGCGCGCCGCCCGCCCGCAGATTGCCCGGGCAAAGATAGCATTCGGGATCATAGTGCAAACCAGCCGGAGCCGCCGTCGTCTCCGTCTGCCCTTGCCACGGTCGCTGCGTCCGGTTCGGCGAAACCAGCACCCATTCCCGTTTCAGCGGGTTCCATCGCCGGTGCGGATTCGCCTGCGCCAGCGGGTTCATCGCGCACCGCCCTTGCCGAGCAGCGCAAGCGCTCCGTCCGAAGCCTCGCAGACAAAGCAGTCCGCCACGATTCCTGTCGCCGCCTCGTACTCGCGCCGCACCGCCGCGACAAAACCATTCGCTGCCTCCGCCTTCACCACGTTCACCGTGCATCCTCCAAACCCGCCGCCCGTGATGCGCGCCCCAAAACATCCCGGCTGCCGCGCCGCAATCTCGACAAGCCTGTCAACCTCACCGCAACTCGCCTGGAAGTCGTCCCGAAAGCTCGCGTGCGCCAGCGCCATCAGCTCACCGAAGCGCACCATGTCGCCCGCCAGCAGCGTCGCGCGGGCCTCGACGACCCGCCCGTTTTCCGTCACAATGTGACGGCAGCGCAGAAAGCTCGCCTCGCCCATCGCCGCCCGGCAAGCCTCCAGATCGGCGATCGCTGCGTCCCGCAGCAGCTCAACGCCCGGCCGCTTGCGCGCGACCACCGCTTGTCCCGATTCCACCTCATCGCGCCGGTCGCCGTACTCGCCGGTCGCCACGGCGTGCTTCACCATCGAGTTGCAGATCACTACCTTGACGCTCGCAGGCAAAGGCAGCAGCTCAAAGCTCAACGCCCGACAGTCGATCAGCATCGCCCGCTCCGCCACGCCGCCGGTCACGACGAATTGGTCCATGATGCCGCTCTTCGCCCCCACATACTCGTTCTCCGCCCGCCGGCAGAGCACCGCAATGTCCTTCAGCGGCAGCTTCGCGCCCGCGTGTCCCAGCAGCGCAACCGCCGTTACAACCTCTACCGAAGCCGACGAACTCAACCCCGCGCCCAACGGCACATCGCCCGCCAGCGTCATCGAGAAGCCGCCAACCTTAACGCCCGCCTGCCCCAAACACCACAGCACGCCCGCCGGATAGTCGCTCCAATGCCCGCGAGGCGCGCGTTCCAGCGAGGCAATCTCGTAGCTCGCCTCCTCCTTGAAGTGGGTCGAGTAGAAGACCGCGCGCCCATCGTCGCGCGCGCTCACCACCGCCTGCGTCTGGAAGTCGATCGCCATCGGCAGCACCAATCCACCGGTGTAATCGGTATGCTCACCGATCAGGTTCACTCGACCCGGCGCAGCATAAATCTTGCCCTCTGTCCCGAAGCGCTCCCGGTGCGCCAGCACCACGTCTATCTCAGCCAAACCGTTCTCCTCGCCCGGTCTTCCGGGCAAACCTCATACTACCGGAGAACGCGCGGCTCAGGCGTCAAGCTCCATCTCCGGCGCGGGCAGAATATCGTTCGGCCCCGCCAGCCAGACATACAGCGTCGGCAGCAGAAACAAGCTGATAATCAGGTCCGAGATCAGCCCGCCTACGATCACCACGGCGAACGGCCGCTGCGAGTCCGACCCGATCCCGTGTGAGGTCGCCGCCGGCAGCAAACCGAGCGTAGCCACCAGCATCGTCATCATGATCGGCCGCAGCCGCAGCACCGCGCCCTCGACCGCCGACTCCTCGATCGAGTGTCCGCGTACTCGCATCTGGTTGATGTATTCGAGCATGATCACGCCCGTCTGCACCGAGACGCCGAACAAAGCCAGAAATCCGACGCCCGACGACACGCTGAAGTTCGTCCCCGTCACCAGCAGCGCCAGCGTTCCGCCGATCGGCGCAATCGCCACATTCGCCATAATCAGCATCGCCCACTTGAGAGAGCCGAACATAGTGTACAGGATGAAGAAGATCAGCAGCACCGTGATCGGCACCACAATCGCCAGTCGCTTGGCCGAGCGCTTCTGGCTCGCGTACTCGCCCGCCCAGTCCAGCTTGTATCCTGGCGGCAGCTTCACCTGGGTCGTCACCTTGTTGATGGCCTCTTCCACGGCACCGCCCAGGTCGCGCCCGCGCACACTGTACTTGATGGCCACATACCGCTGGTTGCTCTCGCGGTAGATCTCGGACGCCCCGTCCTTGACCGCCGGGATCGTCACCTGCGCCAACGACACCCGCTCGCCGCTCGGTGAGACGATGCGCACGTCCCGGATCGCCTCGGAGCTGTTGCGGTACTCCTGCTGATACCGCGGCACCACATCGTAACGCGCCTCGCCTTCAAGGAACTGCGTCTGCGCGTTGCCGCCGACCGCCGTCTGCACCGCGTCCTGAATATCCGACACGTTGATCCCAAACCGCGCCGCCGCCACGCGGTCCACCACGAAGTTCAGATTCGGCTGCCCGATCACACGAAACAGTCCAAGGTCCTGGATGCCCTGAATCTTGCTCATGATGCCGACGATCTGGTCGCCCTTGGCTTCGAGCGTCTTCAGGTCGTCGCCGTACACCTTCACGGCCAGCTCACCCTTGACGCCGCTCACCGCCTCTTCCATGTTGTCCGAGATCGGCTGCGAGAAGTTCCAGATGATCCCCGGCTTCTTCTCCAACTCGCGGTCCATGGCGGAGATCAGTTCTTCCTTGTTCTTGTGAAAGACCGGTCGCCAGTCGATACTCTGCTTCAGGTCGACGAAGTACTCGGTGTCAAAGAATCCTGTCGTATCCGTTCCGTCGTCCGGCCGTCCTACTTGACTCACCACGTCCTTGACCTCGGGAAACGCTGCTAGGATCTGCCGCGCCTCGGTCATCACCCGTACGCCTTCGGTCGGCCCCGTGCTTGGCGCAAGCGTGCCGCGCACCCAGATCGCACCTTCGTCCAGGTGCGGCAGAAACTCCGACCCGATCGCTCCGCCCTCCGCCAGGTAGATCGCCAACACCAATCCGGCCAGCGTCGCGCCGATCACGATCCAGCGCGACTCCACCGCCCACAGCGCCGCGTGGCGATAGCGTTCGGTCAGGAAGTTCATTACCGGGTTGTGCCACTCCTTCGCGCCACCCTTGAAGAGGAAACTCGAGATCACCGGCGCAAGCACCATCGAGAAGATCAGCGCACCCAGCAACGCGAACGCCACCGTCCACGCCATCGGACGGAAAAGCCGGCCCTCCACTTGCTGTAGTGTAAAGATCGGCAGATACGCGGTGACAATAATCCCAATCGCGTAGAAAACAGGCCGCTGGACCTCGTGCGCCGCCTCCCGCACCATCTCGATTGCCGTACGGTTCTTCTCCTGAGGCCGGTTCATGTGCCGGACAATATTTTCAACCATCACCACCGCGCCGTCCACGACCATGCCGAAGTCCAGCGCGCCCAGACTTAGCAGGTTCGCCGGAATATGCCGCAGGTTCAGGCAGATCGACGCAAACAGCAGCGAAAACGGGATCGTCAGCGCCACGATGATTGCCCCGCGCACGTTCCCCAGGAACAGGAACAGGATGATCATCACCAGCACAATGCCTTCGGTCAGGTTGTGCAGCACCGTGTGGGTTGTCAGGTGCACCAGGTCGTCGCGGTCCAAAAAGGGTACTACCTTGACGCCCGGCGGCAACAGTCCCGGCTTTGCAGCGACGGCCGGCTTCGCGGGCGTAAACCAGTGCCGCGCCTCCGCCGGCTGAGCTTCACTACCATTCAGTTCGGCGACCTTATCGTGAATCGCCGCCAGCACCTCGTCCGAGTTCGCGCCCTTCTGCAACAGCACAATACCCTCGACCACGTCCGGATCGTCCTCGATCACACTCAAACCATTGCTGACGTGCCGAATCGCCTTCCCGATCTGCCCGAGCCGCACCTTGGGCCCTTGCAGTACCGTGGCCACATCGCGCACGCGCAGCGGGGTGCCGTTCTTCGTCGTCAGCAGCGTGTTGGCGATGTCGTCCACATTGGCAAACAAGCCCACCGCCCGCACGTTGATCTGCTGCTGCCCCTCCTCGATAAACCCGCCGCCCGCGTTGACGTTGTTGTTCGTCAACGCCTGCTCCACATTGGCGATCGTCAGGCCATACGAGATCAGCTTGTCCGGATCCAGCCGGACCTGGTACTCCCGCGTGATTCCCCCGAAGCTCGACACGTCCACCACGCCGGGCACGCTCTTGAACTGCTTCTCCAGTGTCCAGTCTTCGAGCGACTTCAGCGCCATGTTGTCGTAGGCCGGGTTCTCGCTCTTCAACGTGTACCAGTAGATCTGCCCGACCGGACTCCAATCCGTCCCCATCTGAGGCGTCAGACCCGTTGGCAGCGTCACCTGCGCGATCCGCTCCAGCACCTTCTCGCGGTTCCAGTCGTTCGTACTCTCATCGTCGAAGATCAGCATCACGCTCGACAGTCCCGCCAGCGACGTCGACCGCAGATGCGTCAGGTGCGGGATGCCGTTCATCTGCACCTCGACCGGCACCGTGATCTGCTGCTCCACCTCTTCGGCGGCGCGGCCCGGCCACTGCGTGATGATCTGGACGTAGTTGTTCGCCACGTCCGGGTACGCTTCCACCGGCAGCGCCCGGAACGAGATAATGCCCCACGCGAACAGCAGCACCGCCATGATCAGGATCAGGAAGCGGTTGCGCAGCGCGAAATCGACCAATCCTCCCATCTACTGTCCCACCGTGCTCTGCAGTTCCAGCGCGTTCGTCACCACCTGCTGCCCCGCCTGCAGGCCCGTCCGCACCACCTGCTGGTTGTTGGGCAGCATGTCGCCGCCCACCACGCGCACCCGCTTGAACGTCCCATTGCCCGCCGCCTTCTAGAAGAACTCCTCAAAGATCACCACCGATAAGGCTGTCGACGGCAAGACCACGTGCGCATGATTCATCAGGATGCTGAAGATCGCCGACGTGAACATGCCGATCTTCATAAATCCCGAATTGCGCACCTGCACCCGCACCTTCGCCGTCCGGATGCTGGGGTCGAGGATCGGGTCAATCTCGCTGATCTTTCCGGTCACCACCTTGTCCGGGAATGCGTTGAAGTGGATCTCCGCGCTCTGCCCCACCGCCAGGTTCGCCAACTCGTTCTCGTACACGTCGCAGACGATCCAGACATCGTCGATGTTGGCGATCGTAAACAGGTTCGGCGAGTTGTCCAGCGTCTTCACGCCCGCCGCCTGCGTGATGTTCTGCTCGATAATCACCCCCGTTGCGGGCGCGTACACATTCACCGCGCCCGTAGATTTGTCGTAGTTCGTCACGCCCAGCACCTTCAGGTGCTCCCGCGTTGCCTCCACGTCCACCAAGGCCTTGTCCTCGGTGTCCTGCGCGATCTCCACCTGCGACTTCGCAATCGCTCCCTTCGACTCCAGCAGCTTGGCGCGGTCCAGCTGCGCCTTCGCCAGCGCTTCGTCTGTCACCGCCTTCCGATAATCCGAGTACGCCCCTTCTATGTCCGTGCTCTCGACCGTAAACAGCAGCTGCCCTTTATGCACCATGTCGCCGATGTGCGAGTAGATTGCCACAATCCGCCCCGAGGCCAATGAGATCACCGGGATCACGTGTGTAATGTCCGGCTGCACCTGCCCCGTCACCGTCATCGTGTCCGCCGTCATCTGCGTCTGCGCCGCAGCCAGCGGAAACTCGTTGGGATGATCGACATGCACCGTCCCCACATCCTGCGCCTGGACCACCTGCGCCGGCGGAGGAGCCTCGGCCGCCGGGTCGCCGCTCTTCTTCGAGCACCCCGCGGGCACCATCGCGCACACCGCCACCGCGGCTAGATACCGCTGCTTGTTCACTGGAGCACCTCTTGGCCTACCGCCTCATTCAACTGCGCCGCCGCCGTCAGATACGATCCCACCAGCTGCAGGTACGCCAACTGCACCGCGCGGTAATCCGCCTCCGCCTGCAAAAAGTCCAGCA
>CAXTWP010000037.1:6421-7278 GCA_964247945.1 uncultured Acidobacteriaceae bacterium
GCCCCGCCATGCTGATACGAGAACGAGATCGTGTCGCGCACCGACTGCGCCAGATTCAGATACCGCGCTTTGTACGGCCTCAACAACCGCAGCTGGCTCCCCACCGTCTCATACGCCGAATCCACATCCGAAAACACCTGCGCCCGGGTCGCATCCAGCTGCCGCTGCTGCAGGTCAATGTCCAGCTGCGTCCGCAGCTTCTCGCCCTGGTTCCGATCGAAGATCCGCAGCGGGATGCTCACGCTCACGCCCACATACGTGTTCAGCGGAGCCGGTTGATGCGCCGCATCCACGCCGAACGTCGGGTCGGTCGAGCCGTTCGCCTCTGCCAGGCGATGATCCGTCACCGCCTTGTCTACCGTGCGCTGCGCCGCGATCAGGTCCGGCCTCGTGATGAGCGCGGACGCTCGGTAGGTCTCCACCGGCTGCAGCGCGTCCGTAAATTCAAACGGCCCCTTCACGTCAAAGTCGTTCACCGGCGTCCGCTCGTTCAGCAACTGCAGCAATTGAATCTTGGAGGTCCGCAGGTTGATGTCCGCCGCCTCGGAGTCCTGCTCATACTGCACCCGACCCAGCTCCAGCCGATCCAGGTCCACCTGCGCAATATCGCCCGCCTGCAGCCGGTCGCGGCTGACCCGCAGCACCTCGTCATAGAACTTCAGATTCTCCCTGGTCAGTTCCAGGATCGCCTTTGACTGCAGCACCTGCACAAAGGCGTTGCGCAGCGTGTAGCCGAGCGTCCGGATCAGGTTCTCCTGGTTGCTCTCGGTGATCCCGGTGCCCTTCTGCGCGCTCTCCGTCCGCAGCTCCCGCTTATGGTCGCGCTCATGCAGGTAGTTTAGGGTCCCGTTCGGATA
>CAXTWP010000037.1:7288-8252 GCA_964247945.1 uncultured Acidobacteriaceae bacterium
TGGAGTTGAACGGCGTAACCTGATCGAAACCCAGGTATAACGAGGGATTCGGCCGCAGATGCGCCGTGATCTCCTGCGCCCGCGACTCCTGGATCCCGATCTGCCCCGCCCGCAGGCTGGGATTTGTCGCCCGAAAACGGTCCTGCACCTGCTGCCACGTCAGCGCATTGCCGGTCGTCGCCTGGGAGGCATTTTGCGCGGCCGTGTTGGCGGTGGCCGGTTGTTGCGCGCGCACGATCGTTGCCGCCGAAAGAGCAATCAACAGGTGCAACCGACACAATCGACCGGACCGACCGAACAAGCATTTCTCCCCGCATCGGCGCCGTCGCGGCCGATCGTCTCCACTGGTGCGCTTCAGAATGCCGCAAGGGCACAAGTTCTCTGAAACATAGACGTTCCGCAACGCGCTGCGGCACAGTGGGCTTAAGCCAGATCATACCAGTCGCTCCGCAAAGCTGCCTTGATGCCGGCGGCTATCGGATCAGGGTTGAACGGGAGCGGGCGGCAGGCCCGCCTGCGCGGCGGACGGCAGAACCCTGGTGCCCTGAAAGGTGTTGATCAGGTTGTCCATGGCGTCGGCGCGCTGCTGCCACAGCTGGATGCGAAGGTCATAGCGCACCAGCACGTTGTCCAGCCAGTAAGGCCGGTTCTCCGCCAGCCAGTTCCTCGCGTACAGGTTTTTGAGCATGGAGTAGCCGTCGCGCAGGTCCTGGCACCGGCCGTTCATACTCGAGATCGAGTCGAGCAGGTCCCGCGCCTCCGTCATCTGCCGCGGCGTATGGTTCGGGTCGGCGTTGATCGCGGCAGCACGGGCATATGCGCCGACCATCTCGTCCGATAGCTGAAACTTCATCCCGACGAAATCGATCCGCCGCGCTCCGAGTTCCATCGCCTCAACCGCATCCCGCTCTCGAAGGCGCGGGTTCGCGGCGCGAAGCTGTGCGAGCAACTCGATGGCGCGCTC
>CAXTWP010000037.1:8262-9255 GCA_964247945.1 uncultured Acidobacteriaceae bacterium
CAGCATGGAGCCGGGCGTCGTGGATCTTCGGCCGCAGCTTGATCGCCGCTGTTTGCCCGGCCGGAGACCACGGATCAAGCCAGAACACCTCGTCCGATACGTCCATCTCTTCGGCGGCCAGCAACTCCTGCTGCGCCTGATCGAGAAGGCCCGTGCTGTCCCCGAAGAGCGTTTGTCCGAACGCCCGCTCGTACGGTGCCGGATCGGACTTGCCCGGCTGCCACGCCGCCGCCGCCCCAAACAGCACCCCGAACCAGTCCTGGTTGAACAGCCCCTCACCATCGTCGTTCCACAGCGCCAGCAGCTCGCCCGTGCTTCCCAGCCGCTGCCCCGCGGCCACAAAGCCCTGGATATTGTCGAGCGCTATCTTGCCCAGCGGATAGACCACCCGCCAGTTGGCGTCACCCGGCGCGACCCACGTCTCCATCCCCGCCTGCTTAAAAGGAAGAATATTTGGATCGTAATTGTCCAGATGCCAGTAGATCCACGGGATCGCGATCATGTCCTTCGGTAGTCTCGGGATCGCGGTCGGATCGCTCGTCGCCACATCGCCCCAGAACAGCAGCCGCCGGTTCAGCGGCGCAAGCGTCCTATGGATCTGCGCAAGAAAGTCGGCATACACCGGCCCCAGCCCCCGCTTGTCGACATCAGTCTTCGTCCGGCCCGTACCCAGCTCAAACGTTTCGTCTGCGCCCACATGCAGAAACGGGCTGGGAAAGTCCTCCGCCAGCTGCGTAAACCAGGAGGCGATCAGCTGCTGCGTTCCCGCCTCGCCCGGCGCAAGCACATGGCCGTGCGGCGTCTCCGCCAGGCCGGAGTACTTCTCATACTTCAGCACATGATGCAGATGCCCGAACGCTTCCTGCTCCGGCACAATCGTGACGTGGTATTGCGCCGCAAACGCCGCCAGTTCCTGCGCCTCGGCCCGCGTCAGCGCGCTTCCGGGCGGTGCCGCCAGCGGATCGCCCGCATACTGCATCGTATGCTCAAAGT
>CAXTWP010000037.1:9265-14851 GCA_964247945.1 uncultured Acidobacteriaceae bacterium
ACAGATCATCGTGGATCCCGCGATACTTCATTGCCGGCCAATCACGAATCGTCCCGGTCCAGAGACTCGTTCCCTCGGGTGTTTGCACAACAAGCTGCTTCAACGTCTGCGCCGCGTAAAAAAGCCCCGCCGAAGTCTCGGCGATCAGCGCCACGCGAACAGGCCCTGACAGCAGCACATAGCCCTCATCATGCATCGCCGGCTCGAAGCCGGCTTTAGCCTCAGCCAGCAGCCGCACCGCTTCAGGCGTGTCGCGGTGCAGCAGCGTGACCGTCACTCCCGGAGCACCGATCGCGGGCACCATCCGCACACCGCGTTCCTCAAGAGCCGCCGTAAGATCGCGCGCTGTAAAAAGATCCTCCGCACAGGCCTGGCCTCCGCCTACCACAACGACCGCCGACGCCACAGGAACCGCGACAGCCGAATGAATCTCACGTGGCAAAGGGATAAGGGCCGGACTCTGGGCAACTGCGGGGATACCGAACGCACAAAGGAACAGCAACAAGCGGAGGCAAGCGAAGCGGTGCATCATGCGTTCCACTATCGCACTTCCTCCGCATTCGCCGGTTGTAAAAATCAGGTCCACCCGGTAAGTTGTTCCTTGAAACGAACATAACTCTGTCCAGTTCCCAGTAAAACGGGCAGTGTGCGATGCTCCTATCCTGAGGCTCCATGAAAATCCTGCTGCTGCTCGTTTCCTTCACAAGCGCAATCGCGATCAACCTACCCGCCCAGACGAAAACCCTCTTCTACATGTCCAACGACCTCCGCTCCGTTCAGTCCTTCATGGCGCACCGCGACAGGATCGACATCCTCTCGCCCACCTGGTACAGCGTCGACGCGGCCGGCCTCGTCACCGGCGAGCCGCAGCCGCAGGTCCTCAAGGGAGCCAAGCAGGCCCACATCGCTCTCTTCCCCATCTTCGCGCTCTTCGATAAGGAAAAAGTCCACAAACTGCTCAACGACCCCAAAGCTCAGGATGAGATGGACCGCGCCTTTGTCCGCGAGTGCAAGGAGAACGGCTACGACGGCGTCCAGTACGACCTCGAAGACATCCTGTGGACGGACCGCGACGCCCTCTCCGCCATGGTCGCCAAGACCGCCGCCACGCTGCACCGCGAACACCTCCAGCTCCAGATCGCCGTCGTCCCCAATGCCCCGGGCCACGCCGGCGAGACCGCCTTCGCCAAGTGGATCTTCGAGGAGTGGCGCGCCGCCTTCGATCTCAAGGCACTCGGCGAGTCTGTCGACCTGCTCTGCCTGATGACCTACGACCAGCACACCCGCTGGACCGCGCCCGGCCCCGTCGGCGGCTGGGGCTGGACCAACGACAATCTCACCTACGCCCTCAAGGTCGTCCCTAAAGACAAGCTCTCGCTCGGCATCTCTCTTTACGGCTACCACTGGTTCACCGGCGACCCCGGCCTCAACAAGACCGAAAAGAAGCCCAACATCACCGCCGAGTACATCTCCCAGCCGAACGCCATCTATCTCCGCGACACCTACGGCGGCAAGGAGCACTGGGACGAGGACGACCACAGCCCCTACTTCTGGTTCTACCGCGATCAGATGCGCGAGTGGATCTTCTACACCAACGAGCGCGCCTTCGCCGACCGCTACAAACTGGCCCAGGGAAACGGCCTCGCCGGCGTCTGCTCCTGGGTCCTCGGCGAAGAAGACCCCGCCATCTGGAACGCCCTGCCGGTCCGCAAATAATGCCCGACGATCTGATCCTTCCGCCTGGCCCGCATGAGGCCTACCTCTTCGATCTCGACGGCACCGTAGCCGACTCCATGCCGCTCCACTTCCTCTCCTGGTCGCAGGCCGTCCGCGAACACGGCGGTCAATTCCCCGAACCGCTCTTTTACCAGCTCGGCGGCATCCCGCTGCCTCGCACCGTCGAGATCCTCAACGAGCGCTTCGGCACCGCCATGGTCCCCGCCGGCGTCGTCCACCGCAAGGAAGCCCTCTTCCACACCATGCTTGACCGCGTCCAGCCAGTCGCCTCCGTCCTCCGCGTCATCGAGCGGAACGCCGGCCGCGTCCCCTTCGCCATCGTCTCCGGCTCACCCCGCGCCACCATCCACAACACGCTCGCCACGCTCGGCCTCGCCCACTTCTTCCCCGTAATCGTCGGCGCAGAAGACTATCTCCACGGCAAACCCGCCCCCGAACCCTTCCTCAAAGCCGCTTCCCTCCTCGGCGTCGCGCCGGAGACGTGTCTGGTGTTCGAGGACGCCAACGCCGGAATCGAATCAGCCAAAGCAGCAGGCATGGCCTGGGTGAGAGTCCCGCAAGGGATGCTCTAGCTTATTGTTGCGCTTGGCTCGGAAAGCCGGAGGGTTTGATAGAGTCAGAATGATAGGAGTGAGGGCAAAGATGGATATCGGCAACCGCGCAAAGAACAGCCTGCTTTACGGCGACAACTTGCCGATTATGCGTCAGATTGCATCAAACAGCGTCGACCTCATTTATCTCGACCCTCCCTTCAAGTCTGATCTGAATTACAACGTTCTGTTCACCGCCGATGGCTTGACTTCTGACGAAGCGCAGTTGGTAGCCTTTAAAGACACTTGGACATGGGACGAAGCGGCGCAAGCTACTTATGACGAGCTACAAGACGCAACTAACGTCATGCTGGTAAACTTCGTCAATGCCCTTCATGTCGGCTTAGCTAGAACGCCAATGCTGGCTTACCTCGTGAACATGGCAATTCGTCTTGTTGAGATTCATCGCATCCTGAAGCAGACCGGCTCGATGTATCTGCACTGTGACCCCACGGCAAGCCACTACTTGAAGATGCTTTCAGATGCCGTATTTTCTCCCATGAACTTTCGGAGCGAAATAATTTGGCGACGAACCGGCTCCCATAACAAGATGAAGCGATGGGCTCCCATTCACGATGTTTTGCTTTTCTATACCAAGAGCAATGAGTTTACGTGGAACAATCCTCGCCGCCCATATATGCTCGGCCACGTAAAGGAAAATTTCGTAGAAGGTGAGGATGGAGGCTATAGAACAGATTATTACGGCAACGTGCTAAGCGGCCCCGGAAAACGTGGCGGGGAATCGGGACGATCGTGGCGAGGATTTGATCCAACCGCGAAGGGGCGACATTGGGCCATTCCAAGTAAGATTTGGGAAGAAGTCGGCATTGATCCAATTGGCCTGACCCAACATGAAAAGCTTGATCTTCTCTATGAGAGGGGTTTATTACCATTATTGAAGGCGAAGCATGGCCCATGTACCAACTTACAATCTCACCTGGGGACGGACCCGCCGCTTCCGATATCTGGGCTTTCCAGCCTTATACCGAAGGAACGGTGTTCGGTACGACTGCTGGCATCGATGCCGACGTGCGCTGGCTAAGCCCCCAAGACGCTGAGCGTCTGAATTACCCGACACAGAAGCCTTTAGGTGTTTTGAGGCACATCATTAACGCATCCAGCCGGCCAGGAGATCTCGTCTTAGACCCGTTCTGCGGTTGCGGAACCACTATAGCCGCTGCTCAGATGCTAGCCCGCCGCTGGGTGGGTATTGATATCTCCCCTTTTGCCATCGAGTTGGTCCGGCGGCAGCGCCTAGAAGGCGCGTTTCCCCACTTGAAATTAGGCGTAGATTATGAGATCGACGGTTTGCCCACAACGATGCGCGGAGCGCAGATGATGGCTGAACAGGATAAAAAAGGTTTTGAAATCTGGTCCGTGGCGAAGATCGATGGAATACCGAATGACAAAAAGGGCGCGGACAAGGGCATAGATGGTCGGATACCGTTCAAGCCGGACGGCAAGGTTACAAAGTTTGCCGTTGTCTCCGTCAAAGGCGGCAAACTAAAGGCCGACGATATCCGTTCGCTGATGGCTGTAGCCAAACGGGAGGAAACATCATCGCTCGGGTTTGGCGTGATGATTGTCCTCAATTCTCCGACAGCTGGGATGAAGGCGGACGCGGCCTCTACAGGCACGGTAGAGATGCACGGAAATCGCTATCCTCTGATTCAAATACTCACCATCGAAGACATCCTAAAGGGTAAGAAGCCACACCTTCCGCTAGTTGCTCCGTCTGTCGGATACCGAAAGAAGTCTGGCGTGGCCAATATCCAAGAGACGCTATTGCGATGAAGTGTATGCGGCTTCGCTGAATACTCGGCACCAGGCCGTTGTATTCATGGACGAACGCGCCTATGCTGTGGATATGGCTCTCCTACACGTCAGCCCTGTCACGGACTGGACAGATTGCCCGCTGGTTGAGGTCGTTCCCGGCAAGGTGAGCGGCGTTCCTCTGCTCAAAGGAACGCGCCTGCCCGCAGATACGGTTCTGAGCAACTTCGAGGCCGGATCGCCGGTGGACGAGATTGCCGACAATTTTGATATGCCGGAGCAGACCATCCGCGACCTCCTGACCTATGCGGCCAACCGGCAAAGCCAATCGCAACTGTGAGACTGCTGTTCGACCACAACGTACCGAAAAGGCTCCCCACCTTGCTTCCAGGCCATGAAGTGATCACCTCGCGCGCGTTGGGTTGGGACACGCTGAGGAACGGCGACCTGCTGAACGCCGCAGAGACCAACGGTTTTGAGGCCATGGTCACGGGCGATAAGAACATGAGCTATCAGCAGAACCTCGATGGTCGTACGCTGGCCCTGGTAATCCTTGCCGATACCAATTGGCCGACACCTAAATAGAACCCCACCCCAATCGTCGCGGCACCCGATGAGGCAATGCCCGGCAGCTTCAGATTGCTTGCGGAGCCTGTCTTACTCCGCCGTCCCGTTCGATAGGCTCGTTTCGCATCTTTAAGTTCTCCTCTGGATACCCGGCGCAATCTGCGGTACAGTGAGGTCATCGCTACTTAATACTGGCTGGTAGGTTCAGCGGCTGTGCGCTCCCCGCGTGGAGGCTGCCGGTGTATCTTCCCGAATCTGCTTTTTGAGGTGAGTTCGTCTATGGGCATTTCGCGGCGTGATTTCCTGACACGGGTCGGCCAGGCCGGCGGCTACGCAGCGGCCTTCGCCACCATGCAGTCGCTCGGCATCATGCCGATGAAGGGCGAACAGGTGACGCCTATCGCCGCCCCCGCCGGCGTCGGCAAAGGCGTCAAGGTGGTCGTGCTCGGCGGCGGCATCGGCGGCCTGGTCTCCGCCTACGAGCTGAAGAAGCTCGGCTACGATGTCACCCTGCTCGAAGCCCGCGAGCGGCCCGGGGGACGTAACTTTACCGGTCGCAAAGGCACCAGGGTCAAGTTCGTCGACGGCATGGAGCAGACCATCGCCTGGGAGGAAGGCAACTACCAGAACCTCGGCCCCGCCCGCCTGCCCAGCACCCACTGGACCATGCTCGGCTACGCCCGCGAGCTGAAGGTTCCCATGGAAGTCGAGATCAACACGACGCGCTCCTCGCTGCTGCAGAACGACAAAGTCAACGGCGGCGCGCCCGTCGTGCAGCGTAAGGCCATCAACGACACCCGCGGCCACGTCGCCGAACTGCTCCAGAAATGTATCGCCCAAGGCGCCCTCGACCAGGACATTACGTCCGAAGACCGCGAACGGATGAAGACCTTCCTCACCTACTACGGCCCGCTGAACA
>CAXTWP010000038.1:0-14499 GCA_964247945.1 uncultured Acidobacteriaceae bacterium
TGCGAACAGTCTGGACATCCTTGCAGTCGCGACGGGGATCTACACCGCAAACGAGTTGCTGCTGGAGTTACCCACGCGCTGTGTCGAATCGTTGGCGGAGTTGCTGGCCACGTAAGCGGAGCCGCCGCAGGTAGCCACGATCTGCTCGAACTGCGCGGCTCGATGGTCAGCCGTATGCTCCGCGAGAATGCGTTCCCGCGCGCGCGCGCCGATCGCCTTGCGTTCACGGTCGGAGATATGCAGGAGAATGTCTCTGACCTCCGCCGCATGCTTAGGAAGCAGGATCTCTTCACCGGCTGTTAGAAACTCCGAGAGGCCGCGCCAGTCATCCGAAAGAATAGCCGCTCCGCAAGCGGAAGCCTCAAACAGCCGTACCGAAGGGGAGTGGCCTGCGGCCACCATATTCTGGCGGGTGAGATTGAGCGTAAAACGCGAGGAAGAGTAGAAGACCGGGTGATCGGCGGGACCGACATGTTCGACATGCCGGACGTTCTCGCGCCAAGCGGTCTCGGCGGGGTACTGCGGGCCGGCGACGAGGAAGCGGCTCTCCGGCAGCAGCGCCGCCGCGCCGTCGAGCAGGCGCAGCAGTTTGGGTTGACGGTCCGCCGCATAGGTGCCGAGATAGCTGAGGTCGCACCCGAACTCAGGCGAGCTTGCGGACGGACGGTAAAGGTCCGGGTCGACCGAGCAGAAGAGCGCCTCCGCGCGCCTGGCCCCGAATCGCTGCTCAAGCTCCCCAAGCACGGGGCCGCCGGTAAAACTGAGGTAAGCGGCGTAGCGCGGGATGTCTTCGGCGCGGAGATACTCGATGGCACCGTGCCCGCGCAGAGCCGCCAGCGTGATCGGCGTATCGATGTCATAGAAAAGAAGCGGTGCGCTTACCGATGCCGGCAGAGCGCTGGTAGCGGCCACGGCGTCGGGGAAGTAGGAACCGATGACAACAACGTCAGCATCGCGACTGGCTGCGATAAGCTTCGCCTCTTCCTGCGTCCAGCTTTCATAAAGATGTACCGTGCAGAACGCCGGCTGGGGCAGGTCGCGGTGGCTGCGATACCACTCCACATCTTTCTCGACGAAATGAATGGTATGGCCGCGACGCGCCAGCGCCCTGATCAGAGAGCGATAGGTCGTGGCGTGACCGTTTCCCCACGACGAGGTGATCGTCAGGCCATAGACGACGATCTTCATACCGCGCTCGCGGACCGGGCGGCGAGGCAGTACAGAAACGCTTGTTCCGCCTGCCGCGCCCGCTGTGCATACGTATGGTCGCGGAGAGCGCGAGCGTGGAACGCAGCGCCGATGGCACGGCGAGCGGCATTGTCACATCGCGCAAGGGCGTCGACAACATCCTCCCCGCTCCGAATAACGAGGATCTCCTCGCCTGGTTCAAAGCAATCGTCGATGCCTGGCCAATCGTCGCAGAGCAGGCAGGTGCCCGCGCCCGCGACCTCAAAGACGCGCGTCGGCGGCGAAAAGCCGGAGCTTGCCATCGACGCCCGGTTGATGTTCATCACCATCCCCGCGGAGCAGTTGACGCGGTTGTGCTCGGCGGTGGGAACATGGCCGATGTAGCGAACATTTGCGGGCATCGGCTTGTCGCCCCAGCCTTCGCCGCCCAGCAGGAAAGTGCTGTGGGGCGCAAGCTCGGCGGCCCGGAAGAAGAGCGCCTCGACGCGGGCCTCCCGGTCCGGAAGCCGATTGCCGAGAAACGCCACATCGCAGGCAAACGCAGGATCGCAAGGCACAGGGAAGTGCGTCTCCGGGTCAAGACCGTTGTACATGCTGAAGTATGCGCGCGCGCCGAAGCCGCGATAGCCGCGCTCGCAAACCGGGCCGCCGCCATAGCTGAGCACGGCGTCGTACTGCGGCATCATGGTGCGGAAAGCATCATGCGGATCGCTGTCCATACGAGCGAGCGTGGCTGGTGCGTCCACATCCCAGAAGGTAATGGCGCAGCAGTCTTGCAGTTCCAGAATGCGCCGCTCGAGCGTCTCGTCATCAACGCCGATGCCGCTGTGCTTGACAATGACATCGGCCTCAGCGGCTCGCGCCAGCATGGCGTCGATCTCTGTGCCGGGCTGGTAGACGATGGATTCCACGTAGGAGAAGTCGTCCGAATCACGATGCTGCTGGCGCCCGTAGGCGTCCGGCTCGGCAAACGTAATGCTATGGCCAAGACGTTCAAGGTATTTGTAACAGCCGCGATAGTAGGTAGCCGCGCCGTTCCAATAGGAAGAAACAATACTCGATCCGAAGGCGAAGATCTTCATGCAAGCATCTCCTCAAAGATCTGAGTCAGTTCGCGCGCGCGGTGATCGCAGGTGTGCCGCTCAAGAACGGTTTCAAGGCCGCGCCGCGCCTGCTCCGCCGCAAGCTCGGGATGATCGAACAAGCGGCGCATGGCGGCCGTCATCTCGTCCGGCGTCTTCGCCCACAGAAAATCACCGGGACGGAAGAGTTGCTCAGTATCCTGCCAGGGCGCGGAGATCAGCGGAACCCCGCAGGCCAGCGCCTCGAAGACGCGAATCGTAGGGATGCCGGTCATCGCCGAGGTGTACTGTTGGCGCGGTATGTGCACGGTTAGCGCCGCCTTTGCATAGACAGCGGGAGCGTCCAAGTTTGGCAGGTAGCCGGCGTAGCCTACACCCAAGTCTCGTAGCGCATGAAGGCCTTCCGCGGGATAGCGGACGCCGTAGATGGTGAATCGCGCTTGGGAGCCAAGCTGCGCAGCGGGTTTCAGAAAGAAGGCCCGGATCTCGTCGGAGCGTTCGCCCTCGCCCCAGTTACCGATCCAGACGGCATCGCGCTGGCGCAATTGGTCAGGATGCGGGCGGAAAACGGTGGTATCGGCGGCTTCGTGAAGCGTCCACACCCGCGTGAGACCGAACCGCTCCCGATAGAGCGTGCGAAGCGCCTCGCCGAAGACCAGGATGCCGTCGAAGTGGTCCAGCCCGAAGAGCCGCATCTGCTCGGGGGAGGAAGAGGCGCGATGGTGCGTATCGTGGAAGAGGAGCCCGAAGCCGAGATCGTCGCGCAACAGGAGCAGCTTCTGCGCGAGTGACGGTGGATTCCACTCATGTACGATCACGATCTGGCATCCTCGGAGACGCTCATGCCAGGGCTCTCCCGCTGCGTCGGGAACGTAGGTCTCGATATGCAGATCGGCGTACTTGTGCAAAAAATCGGCGAGGGATCGTTCCCCTTGCGGCTCGTCCCGAAGATTGTCGATAGACCATTCTTTCGCCGGCTCGAAGATGACGACCTCGTGACCCAGCGCCACAAGGGAACGCATCAGCCCACGAAGAAAATGGGCGTTGCCGTTGTTCCAGTCGGAACGCAATGAGTGAGCGAAGTAGGCGATGCGCAGCTTAGACGGCATCGGTTACAAGTTCCTGGAGCATGCTGCCCGTCCGCGGCTCGGACGTGAGGAGGCCGTTGTACACGCTTAGATAGCCTTCCGTCATGCGGGATGCGCTGAGTTGAAGGGCACGACGCGAAGCGCTCTGCCGCGCTCGTCTTAGCGTGGCGGGAGATGACTTCAAGTAGCTCAGTAGACAAACAAGGGTCGCGGCATCCTGGAAGTAAAGAGCGGCATCTCCCCACACTTCGCGCAAGGACGGCAGATCGTTGGCGATTACAGCGCACCCGCACAAGGCAGCCTCAAGCGGTGCCAGGCCGAAGGGCTCATACATCGAAGAAGCGATGTAGATGCTGCTTTGACGGAAAAGCTTGAGCAGTCGCGCTTCAGGAAGCGCCCCAAGAAGGACGACCTGGCCGGAACGGGAGTCGACGCGCGCGTCCTCATGCTGAAGTTCACCGGCGATGAAGATGCGAACGGGTGGATCAATGCGCTCCAGAAGAGCGAGATTTTTCGCCTCGTCCCACAGACGGCCCGCGGAGACTGCCTGCAAGCACTTCGTATCCATAGTGTCCGCGAACGGCAAAGTGCGACCGTTGAGAATGACGCGCGTAGCTGAGGGCACCTCGAAGTGGTTGCCGAGAGCGTCAAGCATCCACTGCGTAGGCGCGACGACAGCGTCCGCTCCATCGAGCCCCGACTGCACCAGCGAGCGATATCGAGTAAGCCATGCCGAGGCAACATGGCCGTCTGTCCGGCAGGCAGCCGCCCAGCTCAGCACATCGCTGTGGGCCGTTATCAGCCTCGGCATCGCAACATCCAGGCTGCCAAAACAGAATTGGTTGCAGTGCAGAATGTCCGGGTCGAACTCGCGAATCACACGGCGCAAAAGCGGATCTGCTTCTGCCAGCGCGGCTTCGTTCGAGCGCATCCACTCCAGCGGTGCCGTCGAAAACTCGCACCGGAAGGCATTC
Source organism: uncultured Acidobacteriaceae bacterium (assembly GCA_964247945.1). Taxonomy (GTDB): domain Bacteria; phylum Acidobacteriota; class Terriglobia; order Terriglobales; family Acidobacteriaceae; genus Edaphobacter. The sequence continues at coordinate 4,333 of CAXTWP010000038.1, forward strand.
CTAAAATGACAAACGGTAGCCTCACACCAATCAGCCTGATCCTGCGAAGGCGGCTGGCCGAAACTGACAAGCGCGACCTCGTGGCCACGACGGAGAAGTTCCCTGCTTAGCTCTTTGGTAAAGGTCCAGACTCCCCCGACAGTATCCGTCGTCAGCAGGACGCGCACAGGGCCTCCCTGTGCTCTTGCGACTCAAGCTGCGCGAGGGTTAGCGGCCTCTGTTCCTGAATATCGCTGTAGCCTTTGTCTGCAAACAAGGCAAGATAATGCGCATGGGCGCGCTCCCACGCACGCTCATCCGGTTGTGTACCGAACGTGGTTACATACTCAGGGCTGCCCGGAAACGGAAACATCGGAACCGGCTCACTGACCCATACGCCACAGGCCTTCAGGCCATCCTGCCATGCGGCCACCTGCGCTGGGTCGTCTTCGGGCGTTTTAATCAGGTTGGCCTGCACCCAGGGAATGCGCTGCCTTGCGTACACCAACAGATCGGTAATCCTGCCCGTCGAGATGCGGCAGTTTTTGTTCATCGCGTCCCGGCCTTCGTCGGTGATCGACTCGATCCCGCACTCGAACGAGACGCAGTGCGCGCGCGCGAGCAGGTCGATCGATGTTTCATCCCAAAGGTCGATGCGCGACTGAAACCCGATCGACACGGGACGCTTTGCCAACTCCTCCAGCAAGGTGCGCACCTGCTTGCCTACGCCGAAGATCTCATCAATAAAGTAGAGGTAATCCACGCCGCGCGCCAGAAGTTGGTCGATCTCCTGAAGCACGGAACCCAGTTCACGTTCACGATATTTATTGCGAAAGAGAGTTTTGTTGCAGAAGGTACAGGCGTAAGGGCAGCCCCGCGCAAATTCGACCTCTGCCCCGCAATGAAGATGGTCCGCTCCATTGCCGGGAAATACGTGGTGCAGGTGATGGTGTCGTTCAACGGGATAATCGCTGTAGTCAAGTGGCCCAAGCGCGCGCATATCGGTGGCCCCAAGACCGGGAGTAGTATGGACGATGCTCCGAGCATCGCGCCAGCAGCACCCCGCAATCATCTCCCACGGCAGCATTGCGAGTTGCGGCAGCGTCTGGTCCGGTTCCCCGCGCAGCACGACATCGGCTCCTGTCTTTTCAAGCGTGGCCAAAGGCGTCACCGAGCCATGTGGGCCGATGACTACTTTCGTCGATGCACGGTCGAGCGCGGCGATCCACTGGCGGGGAATACGCAGTTCCGGCTGTGGGCACCTCCAGAAGAGATAGGAAGGCGCGGTCGGAACGACGAGAAAGTCTTCCCCAAACTCCTCCAGACGCGCCCGGACTTGCGCGGGCGAAAGATCCTCCATCCAGGCGTCGACCAGCAGCACCTCCTGATCCGCGGCGCGCAGCATCTCACGGGCAGAGAGCAACTCCAAAGGGAAGTGCGGCTCCGCGCAGCCAAAGTACGTAGAGCCTTCAAAATCCCATTTGGGATTGACGAGGGCGTATCTCACGCAACCTCCTCGGCAACCAGTTCCTGCTGCGGCATGGGACGCTGGCTGGCAAGCAACTCGCGATTTTCATGCCAGAAGCCATGGATGGATTGCAGGGTCTCGCGGCAAGAAAACCGCGGAGACCAACCCGTGGCACGGGTGAATTTTTCCGTATTGGAGATGTAGAGCGGTTGATCGCCGGGCCGAACGCTGCTGTAGTTTAAACGTGGTTCGATGCCGGTCTCTGCTGTGATTGCTTTCAGCATCTCCAAAACCGAGACTGCCCGGCTGAGGCCGCCGCCGATGTTGTAAATCTCCCCGGCTGCCTTTGCCCCGCGAACGCTGAGCATGGCATCGACAAGATCGTGGACGTGCAGGATATCCCGAACCTGAAAACCGTCGCCATAGATGGTAATCTGCCGGCTTTCAAGAACACTGTAGAGGAAGTGGGCGACCCAGCCCTGGTCTTCCGTGCCGAACTGCCGGGGTCCAGCGATGCACGACATGCGAAACACCACGGAAGGCAGATCGTAAATGCGGGCATAATCGCGCACGTACTGGTCCGCCGCGCCCTTGGAGCAACCGTAAGGCGAGTGGAAGTCAAGCGGCTGGTTTTCGGTGACGCCGCTGAACAGAGGGTCCTGAGCGCGATAGTGTGTGCCCTCTGAAGTTACGGACAACTCTTCGAGCGCGCCATACACCTTGTTGGTCGAGGTAAAGAGCAGGAACGGCCGCCGCCCGGAACAGCGCGCCGCCTCAAGCACATTAAACGTCCCAAGCGCATTGACCTCAAAGTCGTCCCGCGGAGCATCGACCGATATAGTAACGGCCACTTGCGCCGCAAGATGATAGATCTCATCTGCGTCGCGGGCGGCCGTGACAACCGCGGAAGCATTGCGGACATCCCCCTTGATAAATTGAAGCCGCTCCTTAGGCGCACGCCGGCGCAGCCATTCGAGATTGTGTGCGACGCCCCTTCGCGAGAGATTGTCGAAGATGCGCACACGGGTACCCGGCTCTTTCAGCAATCGGTCAGCCAGATTCGAGCCGATGAACCCTGCTCCGCCGGTAATGAGGATCGTGCGCGACGCTTCATGGGGCGTGCTTCCCTGTTCCCGTATCATGCGGTCAGCCCGTAAGCGCTCAGTTCCTGGAGCATGGTTTCAGCCTTGTCTTCGGCCTTCTGACCGGCGAGCCAGGCGGCCAGTTCTTCAAAGCCCTCCTTGTGGGTGACTCGCGGTTCATACCCCAGCAGCTTGCGCGCCTTCGATAGATCGGCAAAGCAATGGCGTATGTCGCCCGCCCGATAACGCTGCGTGATGACCGGCTCCAAATCCTGTCTGCCGAGCGCCGCGGCAAGAGTATCGGCCACCTGCCGGATCGTAATCGGCTGGCCGGAGCCGATGTTGATGACCTCCCCATCCGAAGGGCCGGACTCCATCGCAAGAAGGTTAGCTTGTACGATGTCATGCACACTCACAAAGTCGCGCATTTGTTCCCCGTCTTCAAAGATCATCGGAGCCTGATGGTTGATCAGGCGCGCGGCGAAGATGGCCGCCACTCCGGTATAAGGGTTGGAGAGCGCCTGCCGCGTCCCATAGATGTTGAAGAAGCGCAGCGCCGTCACCGGCAGCCCATACGTGCGGCCGTAGATAAGGCACAACTCCTCCTGATCGCGCTTCGAGAGCGCATAAACGGAATTAAGTTCCGAAAGCTTCTGCTCATTGGTCGGCATGGGCACCAGAACACCGGAGCAGGTCGTGCAGCGCATCTCCCAGTTGGCGGCCTTAAGCTGCGCCACCGGACGCACTGGCGGAAAGGCGAGAGAGTCGCAAGCCGGACAACGGTATTGGCCCTCGCCGTAGATCGACATGGATGAGGCCACCACCATTTTCTCCGGTGTCTTCTTGCTGTCGAGCATTGCCTGCAGAAGTTCCGCGGTCCCTTGCGTGTTTACGCTCATGTAGCGACTGATCTCATACATCGATTGACCGACACCCACGACCGCCGCGAAGTGGAAGACGATATCCACGCCCGCAAGCACCTCGCGCATGCGGTTAGGATCGCGTACATCGCCGATCTCAAGTTCTACCGCCGGCGAAAGGTAGGTAGGCGGCCCGTCTGGATGGACCTGCGGATTGAGATCGTCGAGAACCCGGACTCTATGTCCGGCGGCAAGCAGGCCATCCGCCAGGTGAGAACCGACAAACCCCGCACCACCGGTAATGAGTATTTGCTTCGCTTTCATAGGGTCTGCATGGCCTCTTCAAACTGCATCCGCGAGACGGCAACGTCGGTTTCGGAAGGAGCCGCGTAACGCTCGACCGCCCATGCCGCAAAGTCAGCAAACTGCCGGTTATCGATCGGCGGACTGGTGTGATGATCCTCAAGGCCCAGGTGCGCGGGCGTAAAGCATAGCGTCAGCGCTACGCGAAACGACTCCAGCGCTTCCATCTGGCGATCGAACCACTCGATCGCGTTCGGACGGAACGAGTCCGCCCAGCTAAGCCCAGTACGCAGGTATTCAACCCCCATCTGCTCCATGATGAGAGCCGCCTGTTCGAGCCGGGGATCTTCAAAGTGGAACCACTGGCAAAGACCCACACTCCCATCGTTAGGAAAGTGCTTGATGGCGCGTTTTGGTTGACCCTCGGAACTGATTAGACCCAGGTAGTAATGGCGATAGTACGCGGAACCTTCCGCCTCTTTATGGCGCGTCTCCGCGGGCCAGCTTGGAGGAAGGTCGAAGAGGCTGTACCAATGAAGCCGCTCGACGCGGTCCTTCAATAGTTCAAGCGTGCGTACCATCCCGAACTCCTGCACCTCTTCCGCTCCGAATGAGGAAACCCCCACCTCGGTCGCCCAGATCGGCTTGCCCGTAATTGCCGCGGCCTCCGCGATGCGTTCCCGCCATTCACTCAGCTGCCAGTGGTTCCAATCCAGCGGAAAGCCGTGGACGCCGACCGCGTCGACATACTCCATCACGCCGCTTTCGGCCATCAACCGAAGAAAATCACAGTCGCAGGAGGAAACACCGCCCAGAACAATCTTGAGATGGGGATTGATTTTACGAATGGACGATGAAGTCAGCTTCACCATCTCCGAGAATCGAACCCACCCAGGATCGAGCTTGAAGTTCCAATGAGATAGATTGTTCGGTTCGTTCCACAACACAATCGCTTCAACCATCAAGAACCTCGCGCCTCTCTAGGAGAACTCGCATGCAGCAACAAAGCAGATTCACTGCTTGGAAGGCAAGTAGATGCTCAAGGTTGCCTTAGCTTGAGCAACAGTTGAGCAACGCAGCGTATGTCTCCAATATGACATAAGCTGCTACTATCTAACGACAGCCAAGCTTTGCCCCTGCACCTTAATGTACACATGAAGGAGGCTGACTGCGGCCGGTGTAACTCCGGGGAGACGACTGGCCTGCCCTAAAGTCTGCGGACGAACTCGCCGCAGCGTCTCCTGCATCTCCCGCGAAAGGCCACTCACCGCGCTGTAGTCGAACCAGCGGGGGATGATCTTACCCTCAGCTTTGCGCATCTTCTCGATCGATCGTCTCTGCTGGCCGAGGTACCCGGCGTACTTGATTCCGGTCTCAACGGTCTTCATTTCATTGCGCACCCAGGCCGGCGTGCCATCTGTATTCATTGCGCTGAGCCATGTATAAAAAATATTACCTGACGCAGCCAAATGACCGCGCAAACTTGCTGCAAGCGCCTCGATGCTAACCTCGGGTCGCTTGAGAAAGTGCGCGTAGGTTTGACCGTTAACAGCCGCCGCATCGCCGTCCAACTGTTCCATCAGTGCCGGCGGAAGGTCCGCCACACGCACCTGCGTCTGGATCAGCACAGCCTCAAACGCGTGGGCGCGTTCCTGCTTGGCCTGATACAAACCCCAGGCTTCATCATCGATCAGACCCAGCCTGCGGCCATGCGGGGTAAGCCTCCGATCGGCGTTGTCGATTCGCAGGTGCAGGCGAAACTCTGCCCGCGAGGTGAACATCCGGTAAGGCTCATCCGTCCCTTTGCTGATGAGGTCGTCGATCAGAATACCGGTGTAGGCCTCGGTCCGGTCCAGCGTAAACGGTGCTTCGCCCTTCACCGCAAGCGCTGCGTTGATCCCCGCCATCAGGCCTTGGCACGCAGCCTCCTCATAGCCGCTGGTTCCATTGATTTGTCCGGCGAGGTAAAGGCCCGGGTAGCGCTTCACCGCAAGCGTGCGATCGAGTTGCGTCGGGTCGATCGCGTCGTACTCGATGGCATAGCCGGGGCGCAGCATCTCGGCGCGTTCGAGCCCCGGAATGGAGGCCACCATCGCCGCCTGCACCTCCATCGGCAGGCTGGTGCTCATGCCGTTGATGTAGACCTCGTGCGTGTTCAGACCTTCCGGCTCCAGGAAGAACTGGTGCTCCCTCTTCTCCGGGAACCGAACAATCTTGTCCTCAATGGACGGGCAGTAGCGCGGCCCCACCGCCTGGATCGCGCCGCTGTACATCGGGGAGCGATGAACGTTCTCGCGGATCAGCTGGAGGGTTGCGGACGTAGTCCGCGCGATGTGACACATGATCTGCCGCAAAGGCGGCTTGCCCCCGCGCGCAAAGCTGGAGCGGAAGCTGAACGGCGTCGGGTCCTGGTCGCCAGGCTGCTCTTCAAACGTCGCCCAGTCGATCATCCGCCCGTCGAGACGCGGCGGCGTCCCCGTTTTCAGGCGGCACTCGCGCAAGCCGAGCCGCTTCAGCGCTTCGCCGAGCAGGACACTGGCCGGCTCTCCGCCGCGGCCAGCGGTGTACTGCTGCTCCCCACAATGGATAAGGCCATTCAGAAAGGTACCCGTGGTCACGATCGTCGCCTCGGCCAACACCGTCCGCCCATCTCGCAGCTTGAGGCCGAGCACGCGGCGCTCGAGGTCTTCTCCCCCCTCTTCCCGCTTCCCTCTTTCCTCGCTCAACAGCAGATCCACCACCTCAGCCTGCTTGATGTACAGATTTGCCTGACCCTCAAGCACCTCACGCATCTTCGCCCGGTAGAGCGCCTTGTCGCATTGCGCGCGCGGAGACCACACCGCCGGGCCGCGCGATGTATTCAGCAGGCGGAACTGGATACCGGTAGCGTCCGCCACCTCGCCCATCACACCCCCAAGCGCGTCCACCTCGCGTACCAGATGGCCCTTGGCAATTCCGCCGATCGCCGGGTTACAGCTCATCTGCGCGATCAGGTCCAGATTCAGCGTAAAGATCGCCGTCCGCAGCCCCATGCGCGCGGCCGCCATCGCCGCCTCGCACCCGGCGTGTCCCGCCCCCACGACGACCACATCGTATTCTTCGGTAGACCCCATGCCCTCCATTCTAAAGAATGAACGGCCATTCACTACAATTGCACCATGCTTTCGTTCAAACTCTTTCTTTGCGCCGCCCTGGCGTCCTTCTCGCTTGCCGCCCAGCAGCTTCCGTCAGCGATTACTACGGACCCCCCGCCCGAGAGCGCCAATCCCGCCGCCATGCAGACCGTCCGGATCCCCAGCCGCGGCGCGATGCTCAACGGCTTTCTTTATATCGCGTCCGGTGCCGGACCGCACCCTGTAGTCATCCTGCTGCACGGCTTTCCCGGCAACGAGCGCAACCTCGACCTAGCGCAGGCAATCCGCCGGTCCGGATGGAACGTCCTCTACTTCGACTACCGCGGCTCCTGGGGCTCACCAGGATCCTTCTCGTTCTCGCACGCCATGGAGGACACCGGTGCCGCGCTGGACTTCCTGCGCGATCCCGTCAGGGCCGCGTCCGTTCGTGCGGACCCCCACGCAATTGTCCTGATCGGTCACAGCATGGGTGGCATGATCGCCGCCAACGTCGCCGCCGAAGATCCAAAGGTTCTCGCCGTCGGCCTCATCTCAGCCGCAAACATGGCGGGCCGCGTCCTTCCGGCTGTTCAGGCGGGCCAACAGGAAGCGGCGGTTGCGCCTCTCGCCCAGGCGCTCGCGGTCGAAGGAATGGCACCCCTGGCGGGATGCACCCCGGAGAGCCTCGCACGAGAGCTGCTGACGAACGCAGCCAAGTGGAACCTGCCGGACCTTGCGCCCAAGCTGGCGGGCCGGCCTGTCTTCATCGTCACTTCGGATGACGGGCTTGCCCCGGCAAGCGACGCGCTTGTCAAAGGCCTTCGAACGGTGGGCGACAAGGTCACCTCGCTCCACCTGCCTGCCGACCACGCCTATTCGGACCATCGCATCGCCCTGGAACAGTTCGTGCTGGCCGCCTTGGCCTCGTTGAAGCCCTGATCTGTTCCACGGCTGATGTTCCACAAAATTGTTCCACGTGGAACATCGAACCTAATCGAACTTCGGCAGATGATGCACATCCGACTCGGGGACGAGTTCCAGCGCACCTCCGGCCTTGATCCACGCCTTGATACCGCCATCGATCACCTGTGCATGGCAGTTCTCCTGCTGCAGCATATGCGCGACCCGCACACTTGTGGTGTCCCGAATGCAGCTGCAGTAGAGATAGACCTCGCACTCGGGAGCCATGAACTCGCGCAGCGCTACGAGTTCCTCCTTGAGCCGGTGCGGCTCCACGCGGATGGAGTTTTTGATCCGCTGCATGCCCGGGTCGTAGTAGCCGTGGCTGCGTACGTCCGCAATGATCACGAGGCTGTCGGGCGTGATGGCCTGGAGACGCTGATGCAGGCTTTCAGCGGTGATCTTCTCGATGGTTTTGTAGCGGCGGGCACGCAGAGTGAAGATAACAACTCCGGCAAAGTACCCCAACGCCACCAAGAGCACCACGCCAAGCACGGCATGGCCGGCACTCGCAATCAACGTAGCGATCTGGCGGATGAAACGGCTGAACACATAGCCTGTTGTGATCCAAACCGCACAATAGAGCAGAGTGCCGATCAGGTCAAGCCTGAGAAAACGGCTCAAGCGCATGTTCAGGCTGCCCGCAAGCGGCGCGGCCATCGCGCCAAGGCCGGGAATGAACTTGGCGAAGAGCAGGGTCTTTGGGCCGCGCCGGTAGAAGTGCTCCGCCGAGCCGATGATGCATGCCTCCGGGTTGATGGAGACGCGGCAGAGACCGGCAAGCAGCCACCATCCCGTATAACGTCCGCCGAGAAAAAGCAGCGTATCGCCCGCAATCGCGCCCAGAGAGGCTATCGCAAGCACCAGCGCCAAACGCAAATCGCCGCGAGCCGCGGCGCCGGCAGCCAGCAGGGTCAGTGAGGCGGGCATGGGAATGCCCATGGCGGCCAGGAAGAGGACCGACCCGGTTACGGCGTATCCGTGATGCGCGATGACGCCGATCAGATCCATGAACCTCGTCCCCGTATGACCTGTTGGATGCTCATCCATGGCAAGGATGCGGCTTAATGACGTGGATTCTGTCTGACCTGCTCCGTTGTGGAGCCTCTGACTTCATTACGTTGTAATGGCTGAATACGGCCGTTTCTCAGGCGAAAGCGCTCACCTCGCCAGACGACCGTATCGCCGGCAAAGCTCCATATCCAGAAAATTAATCCGAAAAGGTCGCGTAGGGGAAGCAGCCAGAGGTCGCGGAGCACCTGGGGATCGCGAAGGATGCCCACGCCGACCGTAAGCGCGACTGCAACCCTCGCCAGCAAGACGACGCTGAGGAGTGTAAAGCTCCAGAGCGCGAAGCCGCCGGCGATACAGGCGGTCAATGCCCAGGGCAGCGCGTAGGTTATGCCCAAACCCATGTAGCCGCCCTTGCGGGAGTCGCGCGTGGACCGCGCCCAGCGCAGTTGATGGTCCCAGAAGCCTCGAAAGTCGTAGATGGGTACGGTGGTCTCGACGACTTCGTCCGCAAGTTCCACGTGGAACCCTGCGGCCGCGATGCGGCGGCCAAGCTCGTAGTCATCGGCCAGAAACTCAACCAGCGACTCCAGGCCTCCTGCCTGATCGAGCGCCGCACGGCGCATGGCTAGTGTCGAGCCAAGACCGAAGCGGAGACCGCCTTCAATGCGCCGCGCGGTGAGTACCCCCGGCATGAAATCCGTGGCGATCCCGAGCGCCTCGAGCCTCGACCACAGATTGACGCCTTCGATAACGTAACCGCGATACGGCGCGGTGACCATGCCCACGCGCTCTGCTGAAAAGAGCCTCATCACCTTCGATAAGTAGACAGGCGAGACGGAAATGTCGCTGTCGTTGATCAGGATATGGTCGTAGCGGGCGTAGCGAAGCATCTGCGCCAGGTTGCTGACCTTGCCGCTGGTTCCAAGCCGTTCGGTGCAATGCACCAGGCGGATGTCGCAGTTGGGGAACTCGGCTTGTAGTCGTGCGATCTCGACGACTGCGGGGTCGGCAAGGCTGCTGACGCCGAAGATCAGCTCGAAGTTGCCGGCATATTGCTGCCGGCAGTGGCTGACGAAGCCGGCATACATTCGCGGTTCCGCGCCTTTGACCGGTTTAAGGATCGAGACATCAGGATGCCAGTCCAACGTGGTTGCTTTAAGTCCAACGCGGACGAAGCCGCGGGCGGCCCACAGGGCCAAAAGCAGATATGCCAGGCCGCAGAGGGTGAGCAGGGTAGTGATCGCCTCAATCGCAGTGGCCATCCGCTTAGTTTAGCGTTGACGGGTTGATCACTCGTAACGGAGGGCCTCGATGGGGTTGAGGCTGGCGGCCTTCCATGCCGGATAGATACCGAAGATGAGACCGATGGCGCAGGAGCTTAGGAAGGC